>QMPN01000410.1 GCA_003648575.1 Bacteroidota bacterium | reverse complement strand
TCTGCACTAGGGAAAAATCCAATTTCAATCCCTGTTTCTTCACTTAGCATGATCAGGTTGAATAATTGCTCAAACTTCATCTGATAAGTATTCTCCTTGTCGGCATTCCATTCTTCTTCCCAGGCATCGCCCTTGCCGGGCTCATCTTCATTGTAGTCATTTTTCTTTTTCTCAATGTAGGCTTCTTCAGTCTTGAATTTGCCCACACCCATATCACTATAGTCATACTCGACATTCAGTTCAGTGATGCCTTTGAAGCTGCTGAGCTCCCCTTGCTCTACCTTAATTTTCTGAGCATTCGTTTCAGTAAGGAAAAAGAAAAGGATTGCCAGGCTGATGATGATCTTCAGATGTTTCATGATTTCTTAGGTGTTTAGATTGATTGTTATAAATTTCGTGAAGTTTACAGTGCTACCTTCTGCATGGCTAAATTAATGATAAATTCAGGAATGATTCAAGGATAGGCTTGTTATTTATAATAAATCCAAGAAATCGCAAGGGCCAATTTCCTTACCTTTACATCTCGTTTAAAAGCAGTTAAAAGGGATACCCGCGAGCATAATAATGAAGCAAAAAACTTCTTTCTGGCATAGCGTTGTCTTAATGATTCACCCCGAAAATGTCAGGGTGTCATCAATTTTATTTCGCAGAACTTTTGGCCTGGGCGGAATGGCTATGTTATTGTTTGCATTACAGGCCATTACCGGCATACTGCTGCGCTTTGTTTATGAGCCTACCCCTGTGGGGGCTTATGATTCAATACTCTTCATCAAGGCTGAAGTTGTTTTTGGAAATTTTGTGCGCAACATCCATCATTGGAGCGGCATGCTGATCGTGGTAATCGTATTCCTGCACCTGCTAAGGGTGTTCTATACGCAGGCATATTATCCGCCTCGCCGGTTCAATTGGATCATTGGCATCTTCCTTCTTGCCCTCACCATTTTGCTAAATTTCACCGGCTATCTTTTACCCTGGGACCAGCTTTCATATTGGGCTGTTACTGTAAGCACCAATATGCTGGAATATGTTCCCCTGGCCGGGGAATGGCTGAAGACTGCCATAAGGGGAGGGGAGCAGGTGAGCGGGCCTACCTTGCTGATCTTTTATAACCTGCATACAGGCGTATTACCATTGATTCTGATGGCACTATTGGTATTCCACTTCTGGAAGATACGAAAGGCCGGCGGTGTGATCGTTCCCCAGGAAAAAGATGATAAGAAAAATAAAATGGTCTCCAGCATACCTAACTTGCTTGACCGTGAAGTTGCAGTAGGCCTGGCACTCATGGCCTTTATCCTTTTACTGAGTGTATTCGTGAATGCGCCATTACTGGAAAGAGCTGATCCTTCATTCAGTCCTAATCCGGTGAAATCCCCCTGGTATTTTTCCGGTGTTCAGGAACTGCTGCTGCATTTCCACCCAACGGTTGCTGTTTTTGTTATACCCTTGCTGGCTGTAGTATGGCTCCTCAGCTTTCCATATATGAAGCCCGAGAAACGTAGTCCCGGCATGTGGTTTTATACGGCTAAAGGCTTGAAGATGGTTTACCTTGCGGCTGCTACATCACTGGTGTTGACCATTGGCGGAATACTGGCAGGGGAATATCTTATTGACTTTCAGGCCTGGCTGCCTTCCTGGCCGGAATTGATCTCTAACGGACTGATACCGTTATTAATATGGACCCTTTTCCTGACGGGAATGGGCTACTTTGTGAAAAGAAAATACAGGGCAGGAAGGACTGAAATGCAATTATGGATCTTTACCTACCTGCTGGTGGCATACCTGGTGCTCATGTTTACCGGGATATTATTCAGAGGAGCGGCCATGTCGCTGGTCTGGGCATTTTAAAACATAATAATGGACGACAGCAAAACAGATAGAAACAATGGCTCACAGCTTTCCAGGAGGGGTTTTATAAAGACCCTTTGGATTGCGCTGATAACTATTTCCCTGCTGGAGATAGCCGGGACGGCCATTGCCTTTCTTACTTCAGGTGGGAGGAAGTCGTCGACTTATAAAAAGCCGGCTCTCAAAGTGCTGGGCAAACTTGAAGATATACCCAATGGATCTGTTACGGCTTTCAGGAGTGATAAGCTCTATCTGGTCAGGATGGATGATGGCGGACTACTCGCACTCTCCCTGCAATGCACACACCTGGGATGTGCCATCAGCTGGGACAAAGAAAGCGGGCAGTTTGATTGCCCATGCCATGCGTCCTCATTTAACAGGGGAGGGGATGTGATCCGCCCACCAGCCCCCAGGGCCCTGGATACGTATCGTCTAATCGTAGAAGGAGGACAGCTAAAGGTTGATCTGAGCAAATCTATTAAGAGAAATTCATATACCCAGTCGCAATTGACATACGCATGACAGAGCACATAAATACAGGACAAAGGAATGCCTGGAACAGGGTGGCACTGGCTTCTGCCATGCTCATTGTGCTTTCCTTTCCGCTGTATTTATTGATGTATCACCTCCCGGGTATGCAAGGTCCTGATGCTCTATACGGAGAACCTTTTTATACAGGAGGAGAATCATGCATTGAATGCCATCAGAAAGAGTTCGACCTCTGGAAAGGATCTGATCATGACCTGGCCATGGCACACGCTACGGATGAATCAGTGCTGGGTGATTTCAATGATGCCGCCTTCGAGTTTGAAGGGGAATTGCATCGTTTCTACAGGAAAGACGGACGCTTTTTTGTCTGGACATCCGGCCCCGATGGAGAAATGGGGGAGTTTGAAGTGGCATATACCTTCGGATACCGCCCGCTGCAACAATATTTGATTCCTTTTGAGGGAGGACGATTACAATGTCTTCCGCTCACCTGGAATACTGACAAGGGAGAGTGGTACCATCTGGTTGATACCGTCTACAGTAATCAGGATATTGATCATACGAACTGGCTTCACTGGACTAACCAGGCTCAAAACTGGAACGGCATGTGTGCCGATTGTCACTCCACACACCTTCAGAAAGGCTTTGATTTTGAGGCAGATACCTTTAACACTACCTGGAAGGATATTAATGTGCATTGTGAGGCTTGCCATGGTGCCGGGTCCGAGCACGTCAAATGGGCTAAATTACCGGAGATGGCGCGTCTTGCAGACGGAAGCATGGGCTTGCTCGTACAGACCAGGGAGCTGGATAACCGCAGCTATGTTGACCGTTGCGCACGCTGCCATGCCAGGAGGACAGTATTTAGTGACTTTGATGGCTATTTTGGTGACCTGCTGGATTATATGGCACCAACACTCCTTATAGAACCCTATTATTTCTCTGATGGACAGATACTGGAAGAAGATTATGTGTATGCCTCTTTTACACATAGCAAGATGTATATGACGGATGTGATGTGTAACGATTGTCATGATGTACACAGCCTGAAATTGAAGTTTGAGGCAATCACCTCCAATGAGCTGTGCCTGCAATGTCACAGGGCAGATATCTATGATGTATATGATCATCATTTCCATAAAAAG
>QMPN01000409.1 GCA_003648575.1 Bacteroidota bacterium | reverse complement strand
GATATTGATACAGAAAAGGAAGATGAATACAGACCAAGTACTTACACTGTAGATGATAAAGAAGTGGAGCTTGATGGGGTTCTCGATGAAATTCGAGATACACAATCCTTTAAAGACACTCTCGGTATTATTACCAATAAGTGGGATGATTCAAGTAAACAGGTATTGTATGACAATCCTGAGTTGATAAAAGTTATCAATGAGCATGTAGGTGCTGGTGTTTACACCAAGATAGCTGGAGTTATTGAAAGTGAGCGTATGTTTGGAAGGCTTACTAATATGACAGACTTGGAAGCATACAAGCATGTAGGTGATGCAATTATGGCTAAAGGTGGATTTCAGACCTCTACGGAGCAACCTGATACTACTGAAAGTACTGATGCAGCACCTGTTACGAAGAAAACTGATCCTAAGCTGAATGAAAGACGAAAAGCAGCTAGTTCTACTAAGAGTGCTTCCAGTAGCAAAAAAACAAATGACTTTAATCCATTAGCAATGTCGGATGAGGATTTTGAAAAAGTTTCTGGTAGCCAATTTTTATAAACTTTATTAAACGGTGATTCAAAATGTCCAGAGAATATAATGATCCAGCCGGAGGTACTCCCTCCGATGTTGGTAGTCAGATTCGTACTGATTACTATAAAAAGAAAGCACTTATTGACGCTAAAAAGGAACAGTATTTTTCCCAGCTAGCTGATGTAACGTCTATGCCTAAGCATATGGGTAAAACCATTAAACAGTACCATTATTTGCCATTGCTCGATGATGCAAACATCAACGATCAAGGTATTGATGCTGCTGGCCTTAGTGCTACGCTTGAAGCAACTATTATCATCACGAAACCAGAAGTTAATGATACTGGTAATGGTTATGTTGCTTATTATGGTGTAGGTGAAGGTGCAGATGATGCTCTTGCAACTACTGCAGCTGAATCAGCAGCTAACGATATCTTTAAGCGTTTGGGTGTATTTGATACTGACTATGCCACGACTAAAGCAGCTTTGATTGCTTTAGATCCTGCATGGGTAATTGATGATACTACAGCAGCTAATGGTGCAGCAGTACCTGAGTCAGGTAACCTGTATGGTTCGTCTAAAGACGTAGGTGCTATTTCCGGTAAACTGCCTTCTCTTACTGAGAATGGTGGTCGAGTCAACCGTGTTGGCTTTAAGCGTATCGAACTGGAAGGTTCTCTTGAGAAATTTGGCTTCTTTGACGAATACACTCAGGAATCTCTGGATTTTGATTCTGATGCTGAGCTGGACATGCATATTCATCGTGAGATGGTTATGGGTGCTAACGAAATGACTGAAGATGCTCTGCAGATTGATCTGCTTAGCAATGCAGGTACCATTCGTTATGGTGGTGATGCAGCTAGTACTAGTGGTATTCATGGTGATACTAATGATGAGGCGAATACCACGCCTTCTCTTATTACTTATGAAGACCTGATGAAGCTGTCAATTGATTTGGATGACAATCGTACTCCTAAATCAACCAAAATTATTACTGGTACTCGTATGGTCGATACCCGTGTAATTGACGCAGCTCGTTACATCTATATTGGCTCTGAGCTTATTCCAATGGTTAAGCGTATGACTGATCTATTTGGTAATCAGGCATTCATACCAGTTCAACAATATGCCGCTGCAGGTAATCTCGCTACTGGTGAGATTGGAACTGTCGATCAGTTCCGTATTATTGTTGTCCCTGAGATGATGCATTGGGCTGGTGAAGGTGCAACGGTTGGAGCTGTCGGTGATGCTGCTGGTACTACTGGCGTTAATGCTGGCTACCGTGAAACTGCTGGGAAGTATGATGTATTCCCAATGTTGGTTGTTGGTGATGGTTCATTTACTACTATTGGTTTCCAAACCAATGGTAAGACAGTGAAGTTTACTATTACCAGTAAGAAGCCAGGTAAAGACATTGCAGACCGTAACGATCCTTATGGAGAGTTGGGTTTCATGTCCATCAAGTGGTACTATGGTTTTATGGTACTACGGCCTGAACGTATTGCGCTATGTAAGTGTATAGCTGAATACTAAATTGGTATTTTAGTAAGTATATGGTAATATCTGCTCTCGTTAATATTAGAGAGCAGATATTTATCATGGAATTAATAGAACATTTAGGAGTACAAAAATATATTTCTCCTAGAACGGGGAATATAAGTAAAGAATCAGTAGGTTTATTTAAATGTCCTATATGCAAAAAGAGTGATATTTTACGACCAGTTTCTAATGGAAAGAAAGCTAAAACTTGTGGAAAAGGGTGTAAAGATAATGGCTGCTATCAACATGGTAAATGTGATACACGAATTTATAGTATATGGGGTAAAATGGTACAAAGATGCACAAATCCAAAGAATCCTGTATACCCTTATTATGGGGGAAAAGGTATTAAGGTTTGTGACAAATGGCTTAAATTTGAAAATTTTTATCAAGATATGAGTTTTACATATCGAGATGATTTAACTATAGATAGAAAAGACTCTACTAAAGGTTATTTTAAAGAAAATTGTCAATGGCTGACAATGAATGAAAATCGAATTAAAGATCAAATTAAGAAAATTAGTAAATATTCTAAAAAAGGTAAATTAATTATTATTTACGATTCAGCAGCAGAAGCTGCAAGAAAAGAGAATAAAGGTTTAAGTAACATTAATAGATTACGTGCCATTGCTAATAGTTTTACTCGTGTTGCACGAGGAGAAAGAAAAAGTTATAAAGGTTTTGTATGGAAATACTTATAAATAGCTGTCCCCCGAAGGCGTAGCCGGAGGGGGACTTTTTAATTCACACAGGTTTCACCCTGTTTAAAATAGAAGGAAATACTCATGACAGACGAAAAGAAAAAAGATTTTCCCAAGCCATCTGCAGAAGATCAGGAACAAATTGAACTTCTTAAAGAACGAGCTCGTAAGATGGGACTTAAATTCCATCATCGTATTGGTTTAAAGAAGCTTAAAGTCCTAGTTGAAGAAGGACTTAATCCCACTAAACCAACTCCAACACCTACTGTAGAACCAAAAGAAGTAGTTGAGCCTGTAGTAACAGCTACTGCTGAAGTAACAGAAGATATTCCCTCTATAGTACGAATAACTACAACTGGTCGTAAAATTTACGGTAAAGATACTCATATTAAAGAACGTCCAGCTGAGAAAAAAGCTCGACTACGTAAAGAAGCAAATGCTCTTGTACGAGTACGTGTTACTTGTATGAATCCTAATAAGAAAGATTGGGAAGGAGAGATTTATACTGTCTCTAACACAGTTGTAGGTACTATTAGGAAGTATGTACCTTTTAATGCTGAGAATGGTTGGCATGTACCTCAATTCATCCTTACTGCTATGCGAGAGAAGAAGTGTCAGATCTTTAAGACAGTTAAAGGTCCTAGAGGCAACAAAATCAGGAAAGGTTCTATTATTTCTGAGCTTAATATAGAAGTTATGCCTCCTCTAACTGTTAAAGAAATAGATGATCTACGT
>QMPN01000408.1 GCA_003648575.1 Bacteroidota bacterium | reverse complement strand
TGGCAAGCCTCTCAAATGCCACAACAAGGCCTGCTTCCACACCTTTCCCCTGATGCCCGGGGACCACTCCGAAAAGCCTGCCTATAATGCGTGTAACCGTCCTGCGAAACCTGAGATGATACATCAGCCTCAGCTTATTCACAATGTGCAGCTTACCGTTAAAGTTGCGTAATATCTGTGAAATATCCTGCATCATTATAAAAAACCCAATCGGTTCGCCTTTATAGTAGGCAATATGAATGAGCCGTTTATCCATAATGGGCTTCATCTGATTTAGCAAGGCGAGGCTGTGGACTTTGGTGATTTTCGGAACCCCCGGAAACCTGGCCCATGCAGCATTAAAGATGATGGAAAAGTCCTCTGCAATTTTATTTATTTTAGACTTGTCGAATATCTCAAAAGTATAATCAGGATTATCAAATACTCTTATTGCCTTTTGCAGTATTTCGTCCTTCATACTTACCTTATTTATTTTGCGGTGGTAGGTGTATTGATTAAAATAGTTTTCAAAACCATAGGCTTCAAATAGTTCCCTGTAATAGGGGAAATTATAAGGCATATTGTACAATGGTTCATGAAAACCATCCACCAGGCATCCCCAGAAGCTATCCCGTTCACCGAAATTGATGGGCCCGTCCATGGCTTCCAAACCTTTATCTTCTAACCAGTCGCGACAAGCATTAAACAAGGTAGAGGCCGCATCATGGCTGTTGATGCAATCAAAGAACCCCAGGCCGCCGGCCTGCGGCTTGTTCTTAGTAGCAGTTGTTGTATCGAAAAATGCTGCCACCCTGCCAGCAATATTATTATCCCCGTCTTTCAGGATCCATCGCTTTGCATCACCTTTTCTGAATTTTTTATTTTTTTTTGGATCAAAAACCTTCTCAATATCTTCATCAAGAGGTCTGCTCCAATTTGGCTCATTACGGTATAATTTCGCAGGGAAATCGAGAAAAGCCTTAATTGACTTTGGATCAGAAACTTCTGTTAGTGAATAAGAACTCATATTATGTCAAACAATTAAATATATACACGAAAATATAAAAATAAAGGTTTGCAACGCTGATGAGCTCGCATAAATTTTAAGTACAGGGTCTATGGCAAGAGATGACACAATAAAAAAGAGGCTGCCGAACTTCGACAGCCTCTTTGTGTATAATGAATTTGATCTTTAGTCGTTGGTAATGATCAATTTCATGATCTCAGCACTATTGCCGATTTTCAGGTAGCAGAAATATATGCCTGCCGGGTATTGGCTGCCGGCAAAATCAAATTGATGAGTTCCACCGGATAACTTCTGATCAATGAGGATGTTTACTTCTTCTCCTAAGTTGTTATAAATTCTCAATGATACCATTGCAGGACTGTCAACTATGATCTCAATAGATGCGTTTCCGCTTGTCGGGTTAGGGAATACACTCAGATGAGGATGAGTGCTTTCTTCCAGGTCACTAATACCAAATGGGGCATTAATGACGATAGGCTGATCAGCAGTAGCGAAAGTACTACTCAGGCCAAGGTCATCTGTAGCCTTGATATAATATTCCGTACCCTGGTTGGTTAAAAACAAGGCCGGGATAATCCCCTGATAAGCTCCTTTATCCAGCATAGCTGCACTGCTATATACGGGGTTCCCCCCTTTATTCCTGTAATAAAGGGTCACACTGTGAACCATATTGGTAAGATCGGTAACATCTGCATTCAAGGCCAGATCCTGGTTCAGTGGTGCTGAACTTACTGCTGTGTGGGTAATCACAGGCAGCACATTCGGAAGTACAGCAATACTGTAAGGATTATTACCCGGGTCGAGTGTCGGATCGGTTGACGCGAGCTGGCCATCCTCGGCATACATATAATAGTGTATACCGGGTGTAACCACATCCATTGCAGGGATCTGGGCTGACCAGATGTTATTGGTGCCTTCTGTCATATTAACCATGGTATACGTAGTCGCGCCTGCTTCTTTGTAATACAAAATTGCAGACTGTGTAAAAGGTGCTTCCGGGTCAGTAATAAGGGTTTCAATATTCAGGGCGGTGTTTTGTGGTTGTCCGGAATTTTCAAGGTTGATCGTCTGGCTGGTCCTGGTTATGACCGGGGCACTTCCTGTGTAAATAAAATTAAGTGACAATCCACCTGCGTAACCGTATGAATCATATTCTGCGAATCCGTAAGAATAGATCCCGAATGGTACGCCTGAGGTGTTTTGCAGGGTGTGAGGGCCTTCGGCTATGGATAAACCTGCACCCGAAAAGCCGGTACTGCCAATGGGAGTGAATAAGCCGGGATCTACATTAACGCCATCAAGCTGCAGCGTGGCAATGCCGCCGGTTTCTATTGTCACAGTCACATAGTGGTAGATAAATCCTGAACTCGGGGTTGCAAAAGTATAGTGATCCATAAACTGTTCGGTTGGCGGGATCAGCATCATAAATGGGTCACCATTCTGTGAAATACCCGGATCAAAATCGTCTCCATTAGAGTACTGCATAACAATGACAGGGTGTGATGCGGTGATCTCTGCAGGAGCTGTCAGGATGGTCTCATAGAAGTCACCGAAGTTAAGTGTCTCAACCAGAATGCCATCTATATACAGACTAGTGTTGTCAGAAGCAGCCAGCATTCTCCATGTATCACCGTTCTCACGTCCTTCTAAAGGGTAAGCTACAAAAGATGAACCCCAGGTACTGACCGGTGGTATCTGTTCCAGGATATGGTCACAGGCGGAAACATCTTGCGGCACACTGGCACAGGCATTGCCTGAAATTACAGCAACAGGAAGAGTCGACTGTACTACTGATCCGGTAAGATCGGCTCCGGGGTCATTTGAAACGTAGGATTGAACCTGGTATACTTCTCCCTGGTTCAGGCCAACCTGGAAGGGTACTCCTGCAGGATTACCACCGTAGGTTTCACATGATGGTGTGATGGTCACTGTTACATTATCATATGGGCTTACTATAGCGAACTGTGAAAGCAGGCCCACATCAGGGGAGATGCCACCCCAGGTTAAATTGGGATATGACATGATCAGGTATTGCGTGGATAAGATATCCAGTGGCAATCCCAGGTATCCGTCAGAGGAGTAAGGCCTCAGGCTGACACCGTAAATGGCAACCTCATGCTGGGATATTACGTGTATCCCTTTCTGCTCAATGCCCTGGCTGGTGGCAACCTGGACATCATTTGGCAAGGTAATCCTTGTGATGGATCCCGGTCCTGCTGTAAAAGCCTCGTTGAATGAAAGGCCGGGGATAGATACTGTACCGCTGGTATTAACATCACAGGTGATATCAAGATAGATACCACTTACAACAAGGTCATGGTTTCTGGGCATCAACAACCAGAACTCCGTGCCCTTATTGTCAATCTGGCTGCGGTTAACAGGCATCAGGCTTTCTACCGTCCAGCCATCCGGCATTGCAATGTTTGACCGGTAAACACGGGGCTGGTAGTTGTCAATATACTCTTGAATAGCAGCCGGGTCGGCA
>QMPN01000407.1 GCA_003648575.1 Bacteroidota bacterium | reverse complement strand
CAGATCTTCCTTATTTCTTCGAAAGAATCAGTCCAGCCGGTAGTGCCCGACACCACCGGCAACCCGGCTTCGAAACAGCGGCGAATATTTTTTACAGCTATTTCAGGCATGCTGAATTCAATGGCAACATCTGCTCCGGATATGGCATCCCGCTTGTTGTCCCAATCGGTTTCGTTATCAATAATTGCTGTTATCTCATGGCCATGATCAAGGGCCATTTTTTCAATTTCCCTGCCCATTCGGCCATATCCAATGATTGCAATCTTCACAATTTCTTATTTAAAATTTGACAGTTAGTTTTACTCCGGTCACAGGCCTGAAATCCGGCCGCCTGATATGCATTACCGGATCCACACGAATCGACAGGTCTTCGCTCACGTCATAATCAAAGAGATGTGCGTCCACGCTGGCATCTACGATATTAAGGATATACCATAGCCCGCCCAGGATATAGCTTAATTCCATATTTCGCCGGTGATATTTTTTTCCATCCAATAATTGTTGCTCATCATACTGGCCAACATAATCATTGTCGATGTAGCCCGAATCCCCTGCTATAACATAATCATATGCTTCATCATACTTTTTGTATTCACTGGTATTGCTGATGATGAAATAGGCAATAAGTCCGAACCCGGCATATACGATTGGTATTTTCCAGTATTTTTTGTTGTAAGCCTGTCCCAGGCCGGGCAATACTGCAGAAAAGATGGCTGCTTTGTTCGGGGAATGCGGCTTTTTAAAAGCAGTGTCGACTTCCGTCGTATTTTGTGCCTTAAGCTCCGGCCGGGGGAGTAGCAGCAGAAAACATATCATGAACAGAATAACTCCATACCGGAACGGTATGTGCATAAAGCCTTTATTTGCTGCTTCTGAAGATGTAGTCCCGCGTTGAAACATATGATATGGTAGGTTTCCTAGTCGAGCAATGCCAGGATACGACTGAAATCCTGGTCTGACTCAAAGGAGATAACGATTTGCCCTTTGCCATTATTATTCCGGCGGATATTTACATTGGTGCCAAGCTTGTCGCGTAGTTCCACCGCAGTGCTGTTGAAAAATTCAGGCAGTTCCACCGGATCTTTCTTTGTAACTGGTGGCAGGACCTGAAAATTCCGTACCAGTTCTTCTACCTGTCTGACCGAAAGGTCGCGGGCGATTATCTTCTTCAGGATTCCCAGTTGTATTTCCGGGTCAGTTACATTTATCAGTGCCCGGGCATGGCCCATGCTGATCTTATCGTCGCGCAGTGCAAGTTGAATTTCAGCAGGCAGTTTAAGAAGCCTGAGATAATTTGTTATGGTTGAACGGTTTTTGCTGATCCGTTCGCTGAGCTTTTCATGCGTAAGCTCACATTCTTCTATCAGGCGCTGGTAGCTGATGGCGATCTCTATTGCGTTCAAGTCTTTCCTGTGAATATTCTCTACTAATGCCATTTCCAGCATCTGCTCATCATTGGCTACCCTGATATAGCAAGGCACCTCACTTATACCTGCAACTTTGGAAGCACGCAGGCGGCGCTCGCCGGATATTAACTGGTACTTATCATAGCCAAGTTTTCTTACCGTGATGGGCTGTATGATACCCTGCTTTTCGATGGAGACTGCCAATTCCTTTAAAAGCTCATCATCAAACTGATCGCGCGGCTGAAAAGGATTGGATACAATTTTTTCAACAGCGATGTTGGCTATGGCCCCAACCACATAGTTTCCGGAGATGTCTTTCGAGGTGATATCTGTTTCGGGGCTTTGCAAAATTGCATCCAGCCCTCTTCCCAATGCTTTCTTCTTAGTTTTCATCAGTAATATCTATGTATTTGTCAGCTTCATCGATAGTGGTCATATTATGCTTCTGAAGGATCTCCCTGGCCAGGTTAAGGTAGTTGATGGCCCCTGTACTGCTGGCATCATGCATAATGATGGTTTCACCGAAACTGGGTGCTTCACCAAGCTTGGTGTTTCGGCTGATTATGGTTTCAAAGACCATTTGCTGAAAATGAGTTTTAACCTCGTCTACAACTTGTCTGGACAGCCTGAGACGGGAGTCAAACATAGTTAGCAAAATGCCTTCAATATCAAGTTTTTCATTCAGGCGGGTTTGTACAATTTTAATTGTGTTGAGCAGTTTTCCGAGCCCTTCCAGGGCAAAGTATTCACACTGAACAGGGATGATCACGGAATCAGCGGCTGTAAGGGCATTCACGGTTATGAGGCCGAGGGATGGCGAACAATCAATAACGATATAGTCATAGTTGTCTTTTACCTGGTCGATAACCTTGCGCATCATCTTTTCCCTGTTCGGGAGGTTGATCATTTCTATCTCAGCACCTACCAGGTCGATGTGTGCAGGCAGCACGGAAAGGAATGGAGTGGTCGATTCCAGGATCACATTGTTTGGATCCAGATCGTCCATGATGCACTCATAAATACTGTTCTGAATTTTTTTTGGGTCGTAGCCAAGCCCGGAGGTTGCATTTGCCTGGGGATCTGCATCAATTACCAGGGTTTTATATTCCAGCACAGCCAGGCTGGCCCCCAGGTTAATGGCAGTTGTAGTTTTTCCAACGCCTCCTTTTTGATTTGCAATCGCAATGACTTTTCCCATATTGTTATAAGATGATGCTTAGTTTATAATAAGCAAAAGTACGAAGTTATTGACTAAAAATTTTGCTCGTTACAGAATTAGTTATTAACGCATGTTAATTTTTTAGAAAAAAAAAGCTGCCTTGTTTTGACAGCTTCTTTCCTGGAAATATTGTAATTAAGATCTATTCATCTTTGGTTTCATCTTTGGTTTCTTCAGGATCGCCGAGGTCTTCAAACTTTACGCTGGCAATGCTTTCAGGTTTAGAGACTTGTGTGCCCGGTTCCGGTTCCGGCTCCGGTGCTTTTTTCCCTGTTTCAATAAATTCAATGGCCTCACTCAAGCCCCTTGAGAATTTTTCAAAATCCTCCTTGTACAGGAAGAGCTTATGTTTCTCATAATAAAATTTACCCGAATCATTGTTAAAGCGCCTTTTGCTTTCTGTAATTGTCAGGTACTGTTCCCCAGCCCTGGTCGCCTTCACATCAAAGAAGTAGGTCCTCTTGCCGGCCCTGATTACCCTTGAGTAAATTTCTTCCCTGATCACATCTTTGTTTTCTTGCTCTTCCATGTTGTGTTTTTTGGTTCGTTTACCCTCAACAAGGGCAAAAATATAAATATTTATTAATCGTCAAACGAAAAATTTCATAATAATTCCCCTCATGGAAACTGTTTCCCGGGGTGGTTCACTAATTTATTTCATACAAGACATGACATTATACTTAATGGTTGCATATACCTAAAGGATAATTCAGGAATTACTTACATTTGCGTTATGCGTAGGTGTTATTACAGTAGCCATGTGTATCTTGTTATGCTTGTTCGCTTGCTGATAGCCCTGCTGTTTTTTTCACTGTCGCGCCTCCTCTTTTATTTGTTTAATACACAGTTTTTTGGCGACCTGGACGGGATTGATTTGCTCGAAGCTTTTCTCGGTG
>QMPN01000406.1 GCA_003648575.1 Bacteroidota bacterium | reverse complement strand
CGGGCAAAAGATCAAATCTATCAACGACAAATATCTATCCGAAGGGATCCATCAATTTGAATGGGACGGGAAATCTGAAGCCGGAAACAACATACCCGCCGGAATGTATATTTACAAAGTGCAAACTCATGACCAACAGCTAACAGGAAAAATTATTCTCAATCGTTGATCTGTGTGTTTTGTCTACCAAAATTTTTAAGCTTAATGAATACCTGCCTAATAGAAAATGCGAATTATTAATATATGTACATATATAGGCTGTGAATTATTATAATTCGTATCTTGGCAGGCCAAATCTGAAATTCTAATTAATTAAAAAACATATTTAAACCAAACTAAGCATGTTAAACTTGTTCAAAACTACATTATCCATTCTACTATCGGTCGTTGCACTGACCCTACTCTCTCAAACTTATACTTATGATGACTCATGGGATCAGGCCGGTTTTAACCTCACACAGGAATCAGGAACCGGAATTGAAGTGATCTACTCAGTCCATGAATTTTATATGGATGAAGTTTCCGTTAAAGGCACTGCCATGAAAGCGATCCATTTGCCCGGAAACCTCCTTCCAAATAATGAGGGGGCTCCCGACCTTCCGGGCAGCGGCCATTATATTGCACTGCCACAGGGGGCCACGGCAAAATTGAATGTGGTATCTTTCAGAAAAGAAACTTTCCAGAACGTAGAGGTTGCTCCGGCACCCCGTATCCCGCTTGATACCGACAATAGTCCACTTGCTTACAATAAAGACGAGACTATATACGCTCTCGATGCATTTTATCCCGGAAACCCGTTTCTCCTTTCGGAACAAACCACCATCAGGGGGGTAGATGCAGTAATCCTGGGGATTACCCCTTTTCAATATAACCCGGTAACTAAAGAACTCATCGTTTACCGCGACATACAGCTCGAAGTAGTTTTTGAAGGCGGCAGTGGTCAGTTTGGCGACAATCGTTATCGCAGCCGCTGGTTTGATCCCATTTTACAGGATCAGTTGCTTAACTATAATTCTCTTCCAAAGATTGATTATTCTACCCATGGCGGAAGCAAAGATGATGGTTTTGAGTACGTGATCATCTCCCCCGATGATCCGGTTTTCCTTGCATGGGCAGATACCCTTAAAAATTTCAGGAATATGCAGGGCATCAGCACAGGCATATATACCATTACTGAAGTTGGTGGAAATAATATTATCACCATCGAAGATTTTATCAATAATGCCTATAATACCTGGACCACGCCCCCTCTTGCGTTTTTGATCCTTGCCGACTACGGGGCTACGGGTAACGGCATCCTGGCTCCCATCTGGGATTATTATTGTGCCTCTGACCATATTTACGGTGACGTAAACGGCAATGGAATGGCCGATGTGATCATGGCCAGGATGACTGCTCAAAACGAAACGCATCTTGAGAACATGATCGGAAAGATCATTGAATATGAGACTAACCCTCCTACTTATGAAAGCTTTTACAATCCGATCACGGCTCTAGGCTGGCAGACTGAGCGCTGGTTCCAGATCTGCTCAGAATCTGTCGGAGGATTCTTCAAACACGTAAAAGGTAAAGACCCCGTTCGGATCAACGAAATATATGTTGGAAACCCTTCCTCCGACCCATGGTCGACAGCATCCAACACCAATACGATACTTGGCGTTTTCGGGCCTAACGGACTTGGATACATTCCTGCCAGCCCGAGTGAGCTCGGAGGCTGGTCGGGAGGTAATGCCACCGATGTCAACAATGCTATCAATGCAGGAGCGTTTATCATGCAGCACCGTGATCATGGAGGTAACACAGGATGGGGCGAGCCGGCCTATAATAACAGCAGCCTTAATGGCCTGTCGAACGAAGATCCCGTTTTTGTGTTTTCTATCAATTGCCTGACCGGAAAATATAACTGGAGTTCCGAATGTTTTGCAGAGAAATTTCACCGCATGGAACAAGGAGCTTTGGGTATCATTGCCGCTTCTGAGGTTTCTTATTCATTCGTGAACGACACCTATGTCTGGGGCTTGTATGACTATATGTGGCCTGAATTTCTGCCACAATTCGGTGCTATGATCCCGGAAGAAAGAGGAATGCTCCCCGCTTTTGCCAATGTAGCAGCCAAATATTTTCTCCAGCAATCCAACTGGCCATATAATACAAGCAACAAGGAAGTAACATATAACCTTTTCCATCACCATGGGGGTGCCTTCCAGTCAATTTATTCAGAAGTTCCAATAAACCTGATGGTACTTCATGCTAATGTATTGCTAACGGGTGCCGGCAGCTTCACCGTGACTGCCGATTCAGGAGCTTTCATTGCACTCTCGCATAACGGCGAGATCCTCGGAACAGCAATGTCAGACGGAACACAACAGGCTGTCAGTGTCACTCCGTTGATTCCTGGCGACGTAATGGATTTGGTTGTGACAAAACAGAACTATTTCCGCTACCATGCTGCTATTGATGTTATACCGGCCAACATGCCTTATGTAGTATATAATGACTTTGCCATCAATGATGATGCAGGCAATGGCGATGGCATCCTTGATTATGGAGAATCGATATTATTGTCACTTACCCTTGAAAATGTAGGGCTCATCGATGCTCTTGGCGTAGATGCCGAAGTGGTAAGCAGCAACAGCCATATTACCGTCACTGATAATACAGCTTCCTTTGGAAACATTTTATCCACGCAAACAGTTACTGTAACGGATGAATATGCATTCGATGTTGCCACTGATGTAAGCGATGGTGAGCTGATCACCTTCAGCATTGAAGCCACCGACGGCGACTCCATCTGGAATAGCTTTTTCAGTATGCAGGCACATGCTCCTGTAATGGATTATGATTATTTTGAGATCGACGATGCTGCCGGTAACGGCAATGGAAGGCTGGACCCTGACGAAACAGTCGAGGTCACTGTATATATAGCAAATACCGGCTCATCCGAAGCTTATAATGCTGAGGTGACATTAAGCTGCAGTAGTAGCTATGTAACGATAAGCGGCGGACCTGTAACGGTTGGCGACATGCCTGGCTACAGTACAGGTGAGGCAACCTTTTCAGTAAGCGCATCCGCAAACACACCGGGCGGGTTTAATGCGTTATTCTCCGTCGATATCAATGCCGATATGGACATTAGCGGTACAGGCGACTTTGATATTACCATTGGCCAGTTCTCGGCCCTGATCCTTGACCTTGACCCGCAAAACCATTCAGGCCCGGCCATGATGCAGGCTTTTGACGATCTTGATCTTATTGCCAGCTATGCAACCTCGTTCCCTGATGACCTGAGCCAGTATAAATCAGTATTTGTGGCCCTGGGCATCATCTTTACAGGCCATGAGCTGAATTCTATTGAAAGCATGAAACTTCTGCAGTACCTTTATTCGGGTGGCCGCTTATACCTTGAAGGCCGCAGGACATGGTACGATGATCCCCCGCAACCTATTCACCATAAGTTCGGGATAGATGTAGTGGTAGATACCTGGTTTGAATATGATACCATTACCGGCGTAACAGGCACATTT
>QMPN01000405.1 GCA_003648575.1 Bacteroidota bacterium | reverse complement strand
CTCCAGCCTATTGACCGATTACGTATCTCCGGCAACCACAGCTTGCAGCATCTCCGGTGACAATTGATTTCCACCGATACCCCAGTTTTCGAAATCAACCTCTTCGATCACACACCATGTGTACGGGACGAGATTGTCCTTGGGACTTGGGCTTGCTTCAATCTCTGCTACGGTTTCAGAGACCCGTTTTATCATATCGGCTTTCTTTTCGTTTGACAGAGTGCCTTTAAGAACTTTGATGTTGATGAATGGCATGGTTAACCTCCTTTCCAGAAAAATCATTTAGAGAACCATATTGTTTTCATTGTGATATGATTGCCTCCACAAGATATAAGATCCCGTTGGAGGCAGCACATCGGAAACTTCAAACACCTATTCGTCAAATAGAGTTTCATATCGATCTCGTTGTCGGTTAATGGCTTGTGATGGTTATAACATTTTAATTGATCTGATCAGGTTCAGATTGGATCTGCCATCATGGCGATGACAGGTGAGACACTGCGGTAAGTAGTATGTATCTATTCAGTAACAGGTTATGGGTTTTCTGTCAAAGAAACCTAAAATTCCCCTCTAAAGCTATCGAAAGCAGAAAAAAAGAATAGAACATCTGAAAGATCTCTTATACAAGAGTCAGGAGTAAACTTGGCCCTGTTTATGTGCAGTGAGGGTTGATACACAATATGAGGAGAAATATCATGGCATCAGTAACAGCAAACAATATTCAGATCGAGTACGAAACTTTTGGAGATTCGGCATCACCAGCATTGCTCTTGATTATTGGCCTTGGCGCTCAGCTCATCCATTGGCAGGAAGCGTTTTGCCAACAGATTGCAGATGCCGGTGTCCTTGACATCCATATACAGCACACCGGGAAATAGGGCCCAATTTCCTCCAACACAAGCAGTCTCGGAAGCAATGATGAAACCAGTCCCAGGAGAACGTGATCCATACATCGATTATATGATGGATTTTTATACGTTGACATATGGCTCAGGTTTGCCTTTCGATGAAGAGTATCATAGAGCGTTGTTTGCAAAAGCTTACGATCGTTCTCTATACCCCGAAGGTAGTTTGAGGCAACTCCTTGCCAGTATGACCCAGAATCATCGGACTTCTAAACTTGGTTCTTTGAAAGTTCCGGCACTGATCATCCATGGTGATGCAGACCCTCTTGTGCCCTTAGCGGGTGGAAAGGCTACAGCAGATGCAATTCCGGGGGCAAAACTCATGGTCATAGAGGGGATGGGCCATGTTACCCCAAACCTGAATGCGTATTGGGATAAGATCAAGGATGCATGATAAAACATATGGAGAAGCAGAAATAAAGCATCGAAGATGCTAAAGGCTCTCTTATGCCCTACCCTCCAAAGAAGGTAAAAATGTAGCAAATCTTTTTGCTAAGCTGGAGGGCATACTACTTGATCCTGTGTATACGGGTAAGGCCGCCGCCGCATTGATAGACTATTCAGAAAAAGGGCGTTTTAAGAACGGTAATGTGTTGTTCATTCATACAGGTGGAAACGCCGGCGTTTACTACTAAATACTGGAAGACGGATGGTTGCATAAACGTCAAGAGCAGCCTTGCCCCCATTTACTCGCCTTACATTTGAAATTACATTGATGGCTTGTTCATAATTTGACAGCCTATGCAGAACTTGTTAATATTATCTATATTACCTACCCTATCAACTTATTTGCCATTATCCATTTGTCTCATATTTTTGCTGACGATAATGATCTTATGCAGGCAAGAGCAAAAGATACGGGTAAAACTTTTCCTTTCGAATAATGCGTATACAGACGATTGGGGGAAAATATGATCACAGCTATAGACATTATGACATCCGACCCTGTCGTGGTAACTCCGGATTGGGACATCGGCAAGGCCACCACCATCATGATCGAAAAGGGGTTTAATGGGCTCCCGGTAATTGATGATGCTGACAGGCTTGTGGGCATCATCTGCCAAAGCGATATTATCGCCCAACAGAAAAAATTGCCTCTGCCTTCTTTCTTTACGTTTCTGGACGGAATAATCAACCTCAGTTCCATGAAATCGCTCGAAAAAGAGGCTCAGAAGATTGCCGCGACTACGGTGGTAGATGCCATGACGCCTGATCCTGTAAGTGTTTCGCCTGACACCAGCATCGAAACGATTGCGGCTCTGATGGTGGATAACAACTTTCACACCCTGCCTGTTGTCGAAGACGGCAAATTGGTGGGCGTGGTTGGCAAAGAGGATGTCCTGCGAACCCTTGTCAATGGTTCCGAGTAAAACAGGCAAGGTTTTCCAGGTGTGATAGTACCGCATCGGCATTGAGCGAATGAAAGCTCGCATGTTAAGGGCTCGCTTAAAAATAACTTCACATTTTCAGCGCCCATCCATCCCGCTCAGCGGTGTTACGAAAATTCGATATATACCAGATATTTCTACATTTTCGTGCCTTGCTGAGCGGGCGCCTGAACTCTGAAAATCTGCGAATTTATTTCTGCGCAAACCCTAAGTGACTCAAAAGCAGAAAAAAGAATAGAAAATCTGAACGCTCTCAGATACAAGCGTCAAGAGCCGACTTAACCCCAGTATTTCATCCTTGATCATCCAGTCTGTATCTGGCATCATGCCGCCCACTTCACTATACCATACGGCATAATTTATCCGTATGGATTAAAGAAATATAAATTTGTTCTTTTTTCGTATTTATCCTTCATAACAGGGATCCTGGTCAGTTCAACAATATATATTGTAGGATCATATACCTGACAATGGTTACGCTGTCCGGGAGAAGCTCGGGGAATGACCAAAAGAAAAGCGGGTGGTGCCCTATGCACCACCCGCCATGCAAAGATGATGGAACGAGGACTTAGGTCGTTCCATTGGCTTGATTTTATTATCGGCCTTTCATTGGAATCCTTTAGCTCTTTTTCATCTCCCCCTGAAGTTCCGGCCGGGATAAGACATGATCCTGTATAATAGGGTCAAGGACAGATCCCAATACAAGACAGCACCGCTTGTTATCCACCTGATAGCTTCACCTTGAAACCCTGGCTCTGAAGCTCACGTTGAATGGCTTCCCTGTGATCACCTTGGATTATAATGATCCCGTCCTTTAGGGAGCCACCGGTACCGCACGCTACCTTCAGATTCTTGGCAATTTCCTTCAGGCTATCAGAAGACGGGTCGAAACCACTGATTGCAGTAACAGTCTTGCCTTTGCGGCCTTTTTTCTCACGCCTGACACGAATGATGCCATCAGATTTTACATAGCCCTGTGGCTTTGGTTTCTTTTCCTTAATTTGACAAGCCATTCATGAATTGTTAGAAAGATCCGTCGACTGCCGCGTCGCACCTGCCTTGATCAGAGCGCAGGGCCCATCTGATCCTGATTTTTTAAATACCCTTTAACCATACACCTTTTATAAGAATCTGTCGACTGCATTGAAATCGATATGGAACAGGGCAAGCGGTTCCAGATACAGATCCAGGGCGAAAGAATCCTTGTACCAGCTGACGCAGTCTTCAATATCG
>QMPN01000404.1 GCA_003648575.1 Bacteroidota bacterium | reverse complement strand
TACAATACTTCGTTAAACTTTGACATAAATGTCTGATATTCAATAAAATAAACGCTAAAATATTTGGTTAAGTCCCTGATAATCAGTAACTTAATAGATCAACCAAATCTATATCAAGTTATGATCACCAGGGAGCAAAAACCTTATAAAGTACTCATTACCAACATGATAGACAAGTTATCAAATATTAACCAATGGAGGAGAGCGTTTTTGATTGAAACACTCATCCTGTTTATGTCTATTCGTGGTCGGATTAACTTCTCGCAGCTTGAAAGGTACGGAGAATATACGGAGCAAAGATACCGCCAACAGTTTGATGTTTATTCCGACGATGTTGACCCACGTTCCGGGCATCCTGACCCACTCAAGGGTTAACCTCTTTTTGGCACTGCCAAAACGGCACTGAGTAGTCTGATATCGGATAGCAAAATAGTCAAATTACTTAATTTTTCTTAGCGAGTCCCCCATTAAATCTATTCTGTGAGCACCATTTACCAATCGGTCTAAAATTGCATCGGCCACGCTTCCTTCTCCAATTACATCATGCCACAGTCCTACCGGTAATTGTGAGCTAATAATAGTAGATCTTAATCCGTGCCTGTCCTCGATTATTTCAAGAAAAGCCATCCTGTTCTGATCGTCCATTTGCTGAAGGCCGAAGTCATCAAGAATAAGAAGATCCATTTTTTCAATACGGTTTATCTCTCTCATGTAGGATCCATCTGCCTTTGACATCCTGAGCCTGGTGAAGAGTTTTTGAGTATTGAAGTATAGTACTTTGAACCCCTGGTGACAAGCCTGGTTTCCCAGGGCTGACGAGATAAACGATTTGCCTACGCCAGTTGGCCCGCATATCAATATATTCTCACTGCGTTTAATGAAAGAACAGTCTGTTAACCTGGTCATGATGGTTTTATCCAGATTACGATCCGAGCCATAGGTGATTTCTTCAATAGCAGCATGGTATCGGAACCGGGCCGCTTTAAGATGACGCCGTATCTTGCGCGACTCCCGGTCCTCCCACTCAGCCTGTATCAGCATGGATACCAGTTCATCATTGGTAAAGCTTTGCTTGCCGTGTATGGCAGCCTGGTAGGCGGTGGACATGCCATAGAACTTCATTAGGTTCATTTGTTCAAGATTCTTTTCTAGCATAATTGTCTTGTTTTGAGTTAAACATTTATTTATTGGTAATTATTCGCTCCTCGTATATTTTCATGCAGGGGAAGTTTCTTCTGTGGGATCTCTTCCCAGGGTTGCCCATCAAGTCCTTGCTGCAGGATATTCGTGATGATATTGTAGCCGAAGCTCTGATAATAGAGGCCCCTTCGGCAAGCATTGATCAATCTTTCTTTTCCCATTTTACTTGCATAAGCCAGTATTCCAGAGCAGCTGCGATAGGCAATTTCCGGATATGATTGTCTATCAAAAACTCCCTGGATATAGGCTTCAACATCTTTGTCGATCGATGCTCCCCAGGACAGGAACTTTTCAGGGTTCCAATCAGCTACATGTTGATGAGACGAGGGTAAATGGTCAAGGATAGTGGTGTACTTGTATGGCCGTGGATCCCGCTTGTGGAAGGCGATTCTTTCACCACCTGAGTATACAGATACAGTCCGGTATCCGTAAACCATTTTCACCCTTTTTCCTATATGCCGGAACGGAACGCTGTAGTAATGCTTATCCTGTCCCAGCCGCACATAACTGTTCTTCATGACCGTCACTCGCACGCTTTCACGGATCTCAAAACGATCGTGGGGTAGTGGAGCCAATAAATGCCTCTCCTCCTGCTCAAACAGATCCCTGCGGCTAAATGGCTTCCCCTGGAAGTTTTCGTTATTGATCGTATCAAGCAGGTCCCATATGGCCTGATTTAGCTCCTCAAGACTATAAAAGGTTCGGTTCCGTAAAACAGCATATATTTTATTATATACGATCGAAACGGCTTTCTCAACCAATGATTTGTCCTGTGGCTTCCTGCTACGAGCCGGATAAACAACCATACCGTAATGGTTGGCGAACTCACGGTACATCTCATTGATCTTCGGCTCATACTTCGATGCTTTAGTGACGGCACTTTTTAGATTGTCCGGAACCATCGCTTTGGTGACTCCCTGATAAAAATGTAATGCACTTTCACTTCCGGCAACAAAACTCTCACCCTTCTGATCCCTAAGGCCCTCTGCATAGATCATTTGGCTGTACCCAAGACAGGTGACCATCACTTCAACCGGGACATCTTCGCCGATCTCCCGGTCAAAATAGGACAACTTCTTGCCAGCAAAATCTATATAGGTCTTGTCCCCAGGCTCATGCTCCATGTGCATGCTCGCATTGCTGGTTTTCTGCCACCTGGCAAAATGGGTGCAAAACTGAGAGTAGCCGTACCCATCAGGATATTTTCTTTTATATTCATGCCAGAGCAACTGACGGGTCACTCCGGTGCGCCTGAGTTCCTTCTCAAAATAAGGGAACTGGCCCTCCAGTTTAAGGTATTTCTCGCTCATATATATCGACGGCGAAAACATCCCTTCCAGCTCTGGAGTCTCCTTTTTCAAAAGCTCCGGTGGAGACAGATTTTTCTCCTCGGCTTTCTTAATATAATCCTTAACCGTATTCTTCGAGATACCAAGTCGGCGGGCAATATCCCTCTTGGGTACCCCGGATTCATACATTCTGATAACCTGTTTTACCTTACTCATCTCAATAGGTGTTCCTGACATTTTACCGCTGTTTAGTTTAAAACCAAACAGCTAAACTAGCCTTATCAGATCATACCCTCAGAGAGGTGGGTCAGTATTGCCAGAATGACAGTGGCAAAAAATAAAAGAGGTGGGTCAACATGCCCGGAATGGTGGGTCAGGATGATCGGTACGGTGGGTCAGCTTGCAGCGGAATATACAACGGTCAGATGACCGCCAGTACGCCTCTCACACCACTGCCCGTATGGGTCTCGTAAGCAGCGGTTCGTTAAGTTGTGAGGAAATCATTTGTAAATGTCCGGCATAGGAACATAACCGAGATTCTTCAGTCTTTCAATAGTAATAGTAGTACCAAGAATAGGGCTTTGGGCAGTTCGACAAGTTTGTTCTGAATATTTGCCTGATATAAATAAGGATCCGGGAGAAACAACTAATATTGCTGCGGAGCATCCAGAAGTTGTAGCGGATATGAAAAAAGCATATGATGTATGGTGGGACGAGGTTAGACCTTACATGGTGAATGAAGATGTAGCTCTACCTGAAGACAAACCTCCTAAGGATTAATAAGCTAATATACTATCCCAGCAACTAAAGACAAATCCTCATCAGAATTGATGAGGGGGTATTTGCACCTTCTGAAGTCCTTTTATATTGTGACTTTGCGAGGAACAAGGAGATTACTTTTGAGTTCGAGTTATTTCCGGTATTTCGAATCTCTTCTATAAATCAAAAGTAAAGCCTTTTTCTATTAATTTATCATAGACATTTAAATCAAACCTAAATAAATTTGCAGCTCTATGAGATACATTTTGTTGTTTTTTCTG
>QMPN01000403.1 GCA_003648575.1 Bacteroidota bacterium | reverse complement strand
TAAGCGGTTATAATTGTCTCACAACAACATACAATATTGCTGTTACCCCCGCCGCAGGGCCCTTTATCATATATGAAGAACACACACTCGACGACAATGCCGGAGGAAATGCCAACGGGCTTCCCGATTATGGCGAAGATATCCTGATGACTGTGAACCTGCATAATGCCGGAGCTGCCGATGCAATAAACGTAACGGCTACACTCAGCACTGAAAGCGAACTGATAAACATCACCGATGGTGATGGGGAATATGGCACAATAATAGCCGGTTCATCTGCCGGAATCCTGAATGATTTTGCCTTCGAAATTGATGAGTATGTCCCCGATCAGGAGATTATCGACTTTTTGCTCGACATCTCTGATGATGGAAAAGAAAGCTGGACGGATGCGTTTAACATCATACTCAATGCTCCTGTTCTGGAAACAGGGCTAATGGTCATCGATGATGTTACAGGCGGTAACGGGGATGGTTTCCTTGACCCGGGTGAAACAGCCACGCTTACCATAGGCGTTTTAAACAATGGGCACGCAGATGCTTTCAATGCTGAAGCAACATTGAATACGGCAAGTAGCTGGCTCAGCATTACAAGTAACAGTTTTGCTCTTGGTGATCTGCTACAGGGTATTAATTCCTATGCTACATTTGAAGTGAGTGTGGATGAAGACACTCCCATAGGAACAATGGCTGTCTTTAGTTTCAATGTTACATCCGGTGCTTATAACGCCTCAGAAGATTATGGAACAATCATTGGCGTTTTAGTAGAAGACTGGGAAAGTGCAGGCTTTACAACTTTCAACTGGCAGTTTGCCGCTGATGCACCATGGGAAATTAGCACCTCAGAACCTTATGAAGGGATATATTGTGCACGATCAGGTGATATTAATGACAACCAGGAGTCGGAATTATTCCTTTATACGGAAGTGCTGGCTGATGGCGACATGTCATTTTACCGTAAGCTTTCTTCCGAAGCCGAATGGGATTTTCTAAGGTTCTATATTGATTACACACTGATGGGAGAATGGTCGGGTGAACTCGATTGGGAAATGGTAAGCTATCCCGTAACACAGGATTTTCACACTTTCCGCTGGGTATATGAAAAAGACAGCTATACTTCAAGTGGTGAAGACTGTGCATGGGTTGATTTTATTGTATTTCCTCCGGTAGATATTGCCACAGGAATCATACATCATAATAATGATGAAGGTGACTTTACGATCAACATCAGTCCTAACCCGGCCAGAAGCAATCTCAATATTGCTTACACCCTTGGCTCTTCTACCGAGGTTGAGATCGTGATATATGACCTGCTCGGCCACAAGATCATGAATGTTATGACTAACGCCCAACACCAGGAAGGAGAGTATAATCTTCAACTTGATGTTTCCGGGATCAGGAGCGGTATATATCTGTGCAGGATAAGCACTCTTGAGGGAATGCTCAGCATGAAATTGATCATCCAGTAAGCACGGGAAGTAACAAATATTATTTGGCCGGGCTCCCTTACTGCTGTTCAACACTTATAGAAAAACCATAATTAATACGTTAAATTTTACAGAACACATCGTATTTATTATATTTTTGTTAAGCTAAACCAGATCAGACATTTTCACAATACTATAAACAAACACTAAAAAAATGAAAACAAGTTTCCTTTCCAAAGCAGTTTCATTAATCTCATTTCTCTTGCTTGTTGTTGCCCTTAACACTATGCATGCACAAAAGTATGTCTTTGAAGATGCATGGGCAAATGCCGGTTTCACCCTAAGCCAGTCTGGTACAAGCGGGCTTGAGATCACCTTTTCGCTCGATGAATTTTCTCTCACCGATTTTGATCTCAAGGGCGAAGCAATGAAAGAGATACAGATAATGGGAAGCTTCCTCCCGAACAATGAGGATGCCCCTAACCTGCCGGGAAATGGCCGGTTCATTGCTGTCCCAAACGGTGCCGTTGCAAGCTTCAAGGTAACCGCTCAGCGCACTGAAACTTATAAAAACGTGAATATCGCACCATCCCCGCGTATTCCTAAAGCAACAGACGATGGCCCGCTGCATTATGAAAAGAACATGAAGATCTATTCGCGGGATGCATTCTACCCTGCCGAAGCGGTGAGCCTTTCTGAAAAAACTATTGTCAGGGGCATGGAAACCGTGATCATAGGGATCACCCCGTTCCAATATAACCCTGTTAGCAAAGAGCTTATAGTATACCGCGATATTAAGGTGGAGGTAAGTTTCAATGGTGGAAACGGTACTTTTGGTGAAGACCGCCTGAGGAGCCGTTGGTTCGACCCTATCCTCAGCGACATGATGATCAACTACGGAACCCTTCCTAAAGTGAATTATCCACAGCATGCACCGGAATCAGGCACTCCTGATTTCGAATACGTGATCATCACCCCCGATGATGCTACATTCATTTCATGGGCTGAAGAACTGGCTTTGTTCAGGAACCAGCAAGGTATCCGCACAGGCATTTTTACCACAACCGATGTTGGTGGCAATACGACCACTGCGATTGAAAACTTCGTTGATGAAGCCTTTTCAACCTGGAACGTTCCACCGGTAGCTGTACTTCTGATTGGAGATTTTGGCACCAGCGGTAATACTGTTATTGCACCTATCTGGGACGGTTATTGTGCATCGGATAATATCTATGCGGATGTTTCCGGCAACGACCTGCCGGATGTGATCTTCGCACGTATGACAGCCCAGAATGAAACACACCTGGAGACCATGATCACCAAGGTGATCAATTACGAAACCGATCCGCCAACCGATCCTGATTTCTATAATCATCCCATAACAGCTCTTGGCTGGCAAACAGAAAGATGGTTCCAGATCTGTTCGGAAGTTGTGGGTGGTTATTTTAAACATGAGCTGGGCAAAGACCCTGTTCGTATCAATGCAATTTATAGCGGAAATCCAAATTCGGATCCCTGGTCAACCAATCCCAACACCAGTATGGTGCTTGACTATTTCGGTCCGGACGGCCTGGGATATATCCCTGCTACACCGGCCGAATTGGGTGGCTGGTCGGGTGGTAACGCCACTGATGTGATCAACGGTATTAATGACGGCGCATTCATGCTTCAGCACCGCGACCATGGTGGCGTAACAGGCTGGGGTGAACCGGATTTCCAAAGCAGTAATATTAACAGCCTTACAAATACCGACCTGTCGTTTATCTTTTCTATCAACTGTCTTACAGGAAAGTATAACGCTTCAGGTGAATGCTTTGCCGAGAAATTCCACCGTCATACTTCTGGCGGTGAAAATGCCGGAGCACTTGGTATTATTGCCGCATCAGAGGTTTCATACTCATTTGTAAACGATACCTATGTTTGGGGTATGTACGATAATATGTGGCCTGATTTCATGCCGGATTATCAGACAGAGCCGATGCCAAGGGGTTTACTGCCGGCTTTCGGAAATGCCGGAGGGAAATATTTCCTCGAGCAATCAGGCTGGCCTTATAATCCGGAACATAAAGTATATACCGATCACCTTTTCCATCACCATGGCTGTGCATTCAGCACGCT
>QMPN01000402.1 GCA_003648575.1 Bacteroidota bacterium | reverse complement strand
TTAAGCATCACCACTCTTGAAAAACTGTTACTGGTCACTCGTTTCTGGTTTCTGGTGGCTTGGAGTTAGCAGCCAGCAACCAGCAACCAGTAGCCAGTAGCCAGCATCCAGTATCTAGTAACTTTCTACTAAACGAATCCCTAAAATAAATAAACTATCTCTTTCATGTCACATTCAATCACCGCTCCATCAGTTTCCAGAATCAACCTTCCGAATTCATTCACTCCGGTGATCCTGGCTGTGATAGTTTTTCCCTGGTAGATGTATTCCCTCCACTCATTCAATCCAAGCAGGCATTTGAGATAATCAGTTTCAATCCGGCTGAATGACTCTTGCTTCAATTGCTCATATCTCTTCATAACACAGTCACACAGTCTCAAAGTCATATCTTTTAATGAGTATTCCTGCCCGCTAATGGTTTTCAATGAGACAGGGTTAGGGATGTCGCTGCTGAAAGCAAGCTGGTTTACATTCAATCCAATCCCAGCGATCACATGTTCAAAATGATCTCCCATGATCTCGTTGTTGATGAGGATACCACCGATCTTTCCCTTTCCAACATAAATATCATTCGGCCATTTGATTAGGACCCGCTGATCCGGTAAGATTTCCTTTAGGAAACCAATTATTCCCAGGGCAACGGCCATACTTATTCTGAACTGACTCGAAATTTCAATGAAAGAGGGATAGAGGATCAGGGTCATGAGGATATTTTTGCCTGCTTCACTCTCCCAGCTATTGCCATCCTGTCCTTTCCCCGATGTCTGATGATCAGCCACGATGACAGTCCCTTCAGTCGGCCTTTCTCCCGAAAGCAGTTTTTTTGCATAACTGTTTGTGGAAGGAACCTCCTGAAGGTGGATGATATTGATGCTAGCCTGTTTCATTAGAGTTTCAAAGATAGCTTAAAAAGGGTTGAATTAGTTGAACTGGTTGAACTGGTTGAATTGGTTGAATTGGTTGAACTGGTTGAATTAGTTGAACTGGGAAACTAATAACTTGTAACTAACTCAACCCTCAACCCTCAACCCTCAACCCTTTTTCATACCTTTGCATCAAATTAGTTACTATGGTAAATGAGGCAGAGAATGATTCAAGGCAACTGGTTGATGCTGTAGTGGCAGCGATGGAGGATAAGAAAGGCCTGGATATCCTGTTCATTGATTTCAGCGGGATGCCCAATACGGTTGCCCGGTATTTTGTAATTTGTCATGGTAACAGTAACACACATGTTAATACGCTTGCTGATGGGGTGATTGACGGGGCAAGAATAAAAACAGGATTTAAACCCTGGAATAAGGAAGGATATGAAAATGCGGAATGGATTTTGTTGGACTATGCTGACGTGGTAGTCCATATATTTCAGGAAACCGCCCGTCGTTTCTATAATCTGGAAGAATTGTGGGCTGATATGGAGGTCACAAAGGTTGAGAGCAAGCAGTAATTTATTTTATTCAGGACAGAATGGCAGATACAGATAATAAGGAAAAGGGAAAGGGAAAGAACAAACCAATTCTTCCCAATCTGAAGAAAAAGGGCAAATTCAATTTTTATTGGATCTATGCCATCATGTTTTTCATCATATTCATCATATACTTTACGGGTTTTGACGATGGCGCTGAAAAGACGGATTGGCCACAGCTGAAAGAGATGCTGGCGTCTGACGATATTGAAAAGATCATCGTCGTCAATAAAGATAAGGTCGAGATATATATCAAGGAAGACATACTAAATAACGATTCCAAATACGAAGATGTACGCCCATCGGGATTTAGCTCCGGGGGTGCGCAATTCTACATGCACATCAGTGATGCCAAGGGCTTTGAAGATAAGCTGGCAGCAGAGCAGGAGAGGGTCGCAGTACCCATATATCCCGAATTTGAAAACCGTACCAGCTGGACCGACAGTTTAGGCTGGCTGTTTCCGATTCTTATATTGGTGGTTGTTTGGATAGTGATCATGCGTATGATGGGTCGTGGTGCCGGTGGTGGCGGAGGCCAGATATTCAATATTGGCAAATCAAAGGCACGGCTCTTCGACAAGAGCACCGGTGTTACGATCAACTTTCAGGACGTTGCCGGGCTTGAAGAGGCCAAGGTGGAGATCAAGGAGATCGTTGACTTTCTGAAAAGTCCTGAAAAATATACTAAGCTGGGTGGTAAAATACCGAAAGGTGCACTGCTGGTTGGCCCTCCGGGAACAGGTAAAACATTGCTTGCCAAAGCGGTGGCAGGGGAGGCCAAGGTTCCCTTCTTCAGCATTTCGGGATCAGACTTTGTTGAGATGTTCGTAGGGGTGGGTGCTTCCAGGGTACGCGACCTGTTCAAACAGGCGAAAGAAAAAGCACCCTGTATCATCTTTATCGATGAGATCGATGCCATTGGCAGGGCCAGGGGGAAAAATGCCTTGACCGGGGCCAACGACGAAAGAGAAAATACCTTAAACCAGTTACTGACTGAAATGGATGGTTTTTCCAGTAATACCGGTGTTATCATCCTTGCAGCAACCAACCGTGCCGATATCCTCGACCGTGCCCTGATGCGTGCCGGAAGGTTCGACAGGCAGATCCATGTCGAGCTTCCCGATCTGGAAGAAAGGAAGGCTATCTTCAAAGTACATATGAGGCCTTTGAAAATGGATGAATCTACTAAGGTTGAGTTTTTGGCAAAGCAAACGCCGGGCTTTTCAGGAGCCGATATTGCCAATGTTTGTAATGAAGCAGCTTTGATCGCGGCAAGGAATGGCCATAGTAGCGTGGAAAAACAGGATTTTATGGATGCCATCGACAGGATAATCGGCGGACTTGAGAAACGCAATAAGATCATCTCCGCCAGGGAGAAAAAAGTGATCGCTTTCCATGAAGCAGGACATGCTTCCATCAGTTGGCTGCTGGAACATGCACATCCGCTGGTGAAGGTGACCATTGTCCCACGTGGGAAAGCCCTCGGTGCTGCCTGGTACCTGCCGGAGGAGAGGCAGATCACAAACTGGGACCAGATGTTCGATGAGATGACAGCAACACTTGGGGGCAGGGCTTCGGAGAAGGTGATATTCGGAAAGGTTTCCACCGGTGCCCTGAATGACCTTGAAAGGGTAACCAAGCAAGCATTTAACATGATTGTTTATTTTGGCTTGAATGACAAGATTGGAAATGTCAGCTATTATGATTCAACCGGCCAGCAGGAGTACTCATTCCATAAGCCCTACAGCGAGAAAACAGCTGAAATGATCGATGAAGAGATCAAAATCCTTGTGGAAAAGGCCTATGAACGTGCTGTAAGCCTGCTGACAGAAAATAGGGAAAAGCTAGAGAAACTGGCAGCCAGATTGCTTGATAAAGAGGTGATCTTTAGCGAGGACCTGGAAGATGTCTTCGGAAAACGGCCCTGGGATGAAGAAAAGAGAATTGGCGAAAATGGGGGAGATGAAAAGACCGAGGAGGAGGATAAACCGAAGACTGGCGACAAGAAACCAGCAACCAGCAACGAGAAGCCAGCAACCAGCGACAAGAAACCAGTAACCAGCAACAAGAAACCAGCAACCAGCAACAAGAAGCCAGCAACCA
>QMPN01000401.1 GCA_003648575.1 Bacteroidota bacterium | reverse complement strand
GTTCGTGCTCGCCCTTTCATGCTTATCGGGATAGTAGGGAAACCCTCTTGCGGCAAATCGACCTTCTTCAAGGCGGCGACGCTCGCCGATGTCGAGATAGCGAACTATCCGTTCACGACGATCAAGCCGAACCACGCGGTCGGCTTCGTCAAGGTGCCTGACCCTGCTAAGGAGTTCGGCAAGGTATCGGACCCACGGACCGGCTATGTCCAGGCGGGCTGGCGTTTCGTCCCGGTCGACCTGATCGACGTCGCTGGCCTCGTACCAGGCGCGCATAAGGGTGAGGGCATGGGAGCGCAGTTCCTGAACGACCTGAACGCTGCCGACGCGCTAATCCACGTCATCGACGTGAGCGGCAGCGTCAACGCCAAGGGCGAGCCTATCGCAACTGGCGATTACGACCCTGCAGAGGACGTCAAGTTCTTAGAAAAAGAGCTGGATCATTGGTACCTCGCGATCATCATGAAGGGCTGGGAGCGTTTCGCACGCCAGTGCGTCCAGGAGAAGCGGCCGATGGCATTCTCACTCGAGAGACAGTTGTCGGGTGTCCGCGTTACCGAACAGATCGCTAAGGACGCGATCGCCAAGCTCAATCTCGACACCGGGCGACCGGACGCTTGGAACGAAGAACAGCTCTTGCAGCTCGCGCGCGAACTGCGCATAGCGAGCAAGCCGATGATGGTTGCCGCCAACAAGGCCGATAGGCCGGGCGCGTGGGAGAATTATGAGCGCTTGGTCAAGGAGTTTCCGGATACTATCTTCGTCGCGTGCAGCGCCGAGCTTGAGCTCGCGCTGAAAGAGGCGCACAAGAGCGGCGTCGTCCAGTACCTGCCCGGCGAAGGCGATTTCAATATCAAGGAACTGGAGAAGCTCAATGAGAAACAGCAAGGCGCGTTGCAGTTCGTCAAGAAGTATTTAGATGAACACAAGAGCACAGGCGTTCAACAAGTTCTGAACCACGCGGTATTCAAGCTGCTCAAGCGCAAGGCGATCTATCCTGGCGGCGTCACGAAACTCGAAGACAGCGACGGCAATGTCATTCCCGACTGTTTCTTGATGGAAGAGAAAGCGACCGCGCTCGACTTCGCGTTCCGCCTCCACACCGATTTCGGCAAGAACTTCATCAAGGCGATTGACGTGCGCACAAAGCTGCCGGTCGGCAAGGATCATGTTCTCAAAGATGGGAATATTGTTGAGATAGCGGCGAGGAAGTGAATCTCAGTTTCTCCTGCCGTTCTTGAATGCTCGCGCTGTCGTCTTATCCATAGTGAGCAGGTTCTCGAGCGTGATGCTCGGATGATTGCATTGGAGGTAAGCCTCGATTGCGCCGATTAGGTCTGATAACTCTGTCAATGCCATCACTGGATTCTCTTGCACAAGTGCATCCTGGAACTCGCGCAGCTCTTCTTCGATTTTCGACTGATAACCGAGATTTCCTCGCGGAATATCGGCGAGGTGATAACCGCGTGGCGTGAGCGCGAGTGCTTGAGAGAGGCGAGGCTCTGCACAGCCAGTACCATAGACCCATCTCATACCTTGATATTCGCGGATTCCGTAAGAGCCGACCTCGACACCATTGATGAGGATATCGATACCCTTGCCTTCCTGCGAGACAGTTTCCGGACGGATGTGCGTGTAGCGTCCGAAGAAACCCATCGCTGCGCCAAGCATTTCTTGATAGCTAGGATCGGTGCGGTTATCGATGAGTTCGACCTTCTCGAACCAATAGTGGTGGTGCTCGTCGAGCTCTTCATCGCGGAAGCAGGGACTGCAGGTCACATAGCGTCCGGGAGGGAGATTGCCATCCTGCATCATTGCGATGAAGCTCTGTTCAGCAGAAGCGACTAGCATTCCGCGCCAAGTTTCATACTGGCTAGCGTCAGCCGGTGAAGTCGGAGCCATCGCTTGTTCATTGACTATCCAAGGCACCTCTAACCGTTCATAACCTAGCTGTTGGTAGAATTCAAGCGCATCGACAATCTTCCGGTAATCGATTTTTGTCGGTAATGGGGGGTTTTCCATGATAAATATTATATACTTGTATTCTATTACCTTTTTTCTGTAAGAAATAACAACACAGTGTTGTATGGTAAAATACAATATGGTGCCTCATGCTGACTCGTGATGTCGAACACCAAATCCTAGAGCTGGTTCAGAAGCGGCCCTGCACAATCCAAGAGGTGGCCCAGACCCTCGGCCGCAACTGGCGGACCGCAGACAAATATGTCGAGCGAATCGCTCAGGAGAGCGGACTGATAGCCACCCGAACCTTTCGCAAGGGTAGTCGTGGTGCGCTCAAGGTCGTCTACTGGAACGCGCTCGATAAACAGACCGGCAGCGCCTATCAACAACGACTGCTCAACCGTATACTGATAGGCCGACAGAAAGAGGATTTCTCATCCTTCGACATCTATCAGTTTGTACCAGAAGAGACACGCGAAGCGCTCGTACTCGATGATGAATCCAAAGCAGACCCATGCGAGATGCTACGCAGGGCTGGGGAGCAACTCCTCTCACTCTCAGGAAACCTCTCATGGCTCGACCTCTATCCGAAAGCGTGGGACTGCATCGAGGAACTGGCCAGACGACATGTCAGCATCAAGGTATTGACCCGCGTCGATGTCACTTCTGCCGAGAAGACCGAGCGGCTGCTCGCAATCAATGAACGGGTAGGTTGGGATGCGATCGCAATCCGTCATGCCGAGCATCCTTTGCGCGCCATCATCATTGATGACCGGCTCGTGAGCATCAAGGAAGTCCTGTCGCCAAGTCTCTCACCTTACAAAGAGCTCTCGCATAAGATGATCATCTTCTATCGTATCAGCGACCATGACTGGGTCGTCTGGATGCAGAAGGTCTTCTGGCATCTTTGGGAACAGAGCATCGACGCGCAGATGCGAATTGATGCATTGAAAGCGTTGACAAAAACAAATTGATTTTTTCGTGATAACGTCGTGACGAAAACTCGGGGAAACTCTCCCTTTTTATACAAAAAAAGATTCTTTTTTATACTCTCTGTCCAGTGAAAACCTTTCCAAAGGACGCCACAGAAATAACGAGCAGGGGTGGACGAATGAAGCAGAGATTATCAACAGCGGCACTAGCAGCGGTAATCGGTTTCTCAGGAGCGGCGTATGCGAACGATAGCGACCTCGAGAAGAAGATTTCTGAAAATAACGAACCAAAAAGATCCATTGCCAGCGCTAGGACTGGCGAATGCCCAATCGAGCTCTGCCCACTCTTTCCGAAAGATCCTTACCATTGGCTCAACCTAGAGTACCGGGCAGGCGATATCGCGCCAGAGCTCAAAGATAACATGGAGCTAATTAACGATCTGCGCGTTATCGAAAAGAAATATAATGATGAGATAAAACCATTATTCGAGAAACAAAATCTTGGCACGAAGGCCAAGGTCACTTTGAAGCTACAGTATTATATCAAGAAGACGAGATCCGTCCAACAGCCTGACGGGACATTCGAGAACCTCGTTGAGAGCACCTCGCCGCGCGATTTAATGATTGAAGTCGTGAATCTCATCGACGGACGTCTCATCAGATGGTATGGAAGCAACGGG
>QMPN01000400.1 GCA_003648575.1 Bacteroidota bacterium | reverse complement strand
TACAGTTACTTCCTGGATATCGGTATCCCGGAGGATTATGAAGAAGCCGCAGATGCATTTGAAGGATTACTTATTTGATGACAGTTGGACCCTCTTTCTCGACAGGGATGGGGTGATCAACGAAAGGCTCATCGGGGATTATGTAAAGACCCCGGATGAATTTCGCTTTATTGAGGGCGTACCGGAAGCCATTGCTGAACTTTCCAGGGTCTTCGGACGGATCATTATCGTTACGAACCAGCAGGGGATAGGCAAGGGCCTGATGACAGAAGAGGACCTGCGGATCATCCATGACATTATGATCAGCGGCATCGAAGAGGCAGGGGGGCGTATCAATAAGATATATCATTCTCCTCACCTGGAAAGAGACGACAGTTCACTCCGGAAGCCCAACACAGGCATGGCACTGCAGGCCCAAAAGGATTTCACGGAAATTGACTTTGAAAAGTCGGTAATGGTGGGCGATGGGCTGCATGATATGGAATTCGGACGACTACTGGGGATGCTGCGTGTATTTATATCGCCGGATTCAGACCCCTCCAACCTGGAACTTTCTGATTTTCAGTTCAAATCGCTCACTTCCTTTGCTAAAGAGTGTTGAGGGTTGAGTTTTGAGTGGATATTAGAAATCACATATAAGATATCGGATACAGAAATCAGAAATAACTCTTCATTATTTATGTGAATCAAGAGTTGAGATTTTATTTATTATCAATCATTATTAATCAACAGGATCTAGTAGGCAGTAAAAAATGACCAACAAACTTAAAACTTAACACTAACTCAACCCTCAACCCTCAACCCTCAAAACTCAGCCCTCAATGACGCCAGTCTTGATCTTCACCGCCTTCGCCGCTTACACAGTCATGTTGTTCACTATCAGCTTCATTACTTCACGGAAGTCTGATAATGATACGTTCATGCTGGGCAACCGCCGTTCGCCCTGGCTGGTGGTGGCATACGGCATGATCGGTGCATCACTGAGCGGGGTCACCTTTATTTCCATACCGGGTGATGTCAGCAATACACAGTTTTCTTATATGGTGATCGTGCTGGGCTACCTGCTGGGCTATTTCGTGATCGCCAATGTGTTGTTGCCAATGTATTATAAGCTTCAGCTGACTTCCATCTACACCTACCTCGAAGAACGCTTCGGCTTCTGGTCGTATAAAACAGGTGCTGTTTTCTTCCTGATCTCGCGCATCATCGGGGCTTCTTTCAGAATGTTCCTGGTAGTGAGCGTGCTGCAGTTATTTGTTTTCAATGCCTGGGGCATCCCGTTCTGGGCTACGGTGGCCATGTTCATAATACTGATCATGCTTTACACCTTCCGTGGCGGCATAAAGACCATCGTGTGGACCGATACCCTGCAAACCACTTTTATGCTGGTAGCTGTCGTGCTGACACTTGTGATCATCGGCCGTGAGATGGAGTTGTCGTTCACGGGCCTGGCACAGGAGATACGCAATAGTGAATACAGCCGGATGTTCATCACTGAATGGCAGGACAGGCACTTTATGATCAAGGATTTCCTTGCGGGGATGTTCATCGCCATCGTCATGACAGGCCTCGATCAGGATATGATGCAGAAAAGCCTCAGCTGCAAGAATCTCAAAGATGCAAAGAAGAATATTTACTGGCTGAGTTATGCGTTGGTGCCGGTGAACCTGCTTTTCTTAAGCATGGGTGCAGTTTTGTGGATCTATGCATCAGGTGTCAACGGCTTTCCGCAGCTTAACACCACTGATGAGCTTTTCCCCACCATTGCCCTGGAATACTTGGGCCCGGTGGCAGGCATCACCTTTATTATCGGCCTTATTGCTGCAGCCTATTCCAGTGCCGACAGCGCCCTGACGGCCCTCACTACATCCTTTTCAGTTGATATTCTGGGGATCAGAAAGAGGGATGACCTGGATGAAAAGCAAAAGACTCGTGTAAGATACCTTGTGCATATCGGGATCTCCGTCATCGTCTTTTTTGTCATCGTGATATTCAATGCCATCAACGACCGCTCCGTGATCTCAAGCCTCTTTACGATAGCAGGTTACACATATGGCCCTCTGCTGGGAATGTTTGCATACGGGCTTTTTACCAGGCATAAAATACATGATAAGTATGTTCCCCTGATCGCCATTATCTCACCGGTTCTCTGTTATGTGCTGAGCGTATATGATACACGCATGTTCTGGGGTTATGATTTTGGCTTTGAACTGCTTCTGGTCAACGGTTTCCTGACTTTCATGGGGCTTTTCATTGTTAGTAAAAAGTGATAATTTTTCTATTCACACATCTTTCATTATAGATATTTTCGCATCATTCGAAGAATTGAATCGAGTATTGAGACCAGCAACCAGTAGCCAGCAACCAGTAACCAGTAGCCAGTAGCCAGTAACCAGCAACCAGTAATGCAAATTAAATAATATTACAGCAGATCATTACTCGATGAGATTTGTTAATAGTAAAAACGTATCAAGAAATGGAAAACATCCGCTTCACGGCACTTGAGGCCATATTGAAAAGGAAACCGCTAGTATTTAAACTTCCTTCTGCAAAGATATCAGACTATTTTGGGGAACAGACCTTCAGCGATGTATCCATGCAGGAATTCCTGCCCGATGATGCGTATAAGCAGGTGCTCCGAGCCATAAACAAGGGGGAGAAGATCGATCGCAGTATGGCCGATCAGATAGCAGCCTCGCTAAAGGCCTGGGCCATGAGCAAAGGGGCTACCCATTATACTCATTGGTTCCATCCGCTCACAGGCGCCACAGCTGAAAAACATGACGCTTTCATCAATCCTGTGGAAGGAGGGGGTGCCATAGAGAATTTCCAGGGCGTGCAACTGATCCAGCAGGAACCTGATGCTTCAAGCTTTCCCAGCGGGGGGATAAGAAATACCTTTGAAGCACGTGGATATACTGCCTGGGATCCGACCAGCCCGGCATTCATTATGGAGAACACACTGTGTATTCCCACAGTATTTGTCTCATATACCGGTGAAGCCCTCGACTATAAAACACCCTTGCTGAGTGCCATTGAGGCTGTCGACAATGCGGCTGTTGCCGTTTGCCGGTATTTCAACAAGAATGTAAAAAAAGTATACCCGACCCTGGGATGGGAGCAGGAATATTTCCTTGTCGATACAGCACTATATATGGCACGGCCCGACCTCTTGCTTACCGGAAGGACGGTTTTCGGGCATGCTTCAGCCAAAGACCAACAGCTTTCCGATCACTATTTCGGCAGTATTGCGCAGCGGGCCCTGGAGTTTATGAAGGAATTTGAATATGAATCTCACAGATTGGGAATACCCCTGAAAACCCGCCATAACGAGGTGGCTCCCAACCAGTTTGAATGTGCTCCCGTTTATGAAGAAACCAACCTTGCAGTGGATCATAACCAGCTGTTGATGCACATAATGCAGAAAGTAGCCAGGAAACACAACCTCACCGTATTGCTGCACGAAAAACCTTATGCACTGGTCAATGGCTCAGGAAAACATAATAACTGGTCTCTGGCGACAGATACCGGCATCAACCTGATGAGCCCGGGAAAGGATGCAAACTCAAACCTGCGCT
>QMPN01000399.1 GCA_003648575.1 Bacteroidota bacterium | reverse complement strand
GGCGAAAACAGGACTACCCTGATAATAGAGGAATGATCATACCCTCTCAATGAGGACTACCGCATGTGCGGTAATACTTTCACCCCTGCCTTCAGGGCCCATGCCTTCGGAGGTAGTGGCTTTTATGGAGATTTTTTTGATGTCCGCTTTCAGGATGCCCGCAATGATGGTCCGCATTTCATCAATATATGGGCTTAGCTTCGGCTCCTCCATGATAAGTGTTGAATCGAGGTTGCCAAGTGTCCATCCATCTTCATGCATCATTTCAGATACCTTTTTCAAAAGCACCTTGCTGTCGATATCCCTTAAAGACTCATCAGTATCAGGGAAATGATGACCAATATCCCCGGAAGCCATTGCTCCCAGGAGTGCATCGCAAATAGCGTGGATCAGCACATCAGCATCTGAATGGCCGGCCAGGCCCATGATATAGGGTACCGAAATGCCGCCAAGCCATAGTTTTCTGCCAGGCACCAGCCTGTGAACATCATAACCGTGGCCGATTCGAAAGTTCATGACTTAATTCTGACCCTTAAAGGCGTCGAAATCGAAAAGAAGTGAAAACCGAAGTGTGTTCTCAAGAGGGTTGTGCTGCTCAAGTGGGATCAGGTATGCAAAATCGAGGCTGAACACATTGTATTTCAAACCTGCACCAAGTGTAAAAAACTTACGGTTTCCCTTGGTCTTGTCTTCGTAAAAGAAACCACCCCTGACGGAAAAGATATTGTTATACCAATATTCGATGCCACCGGCAAAGCTGAATTCCCTCATTTCTTCAGAAAATCCACCCGGCGCATCATACCATGACTGTATCATACCCTGTACCACAGACACATTGGGATCCATCCCCTTGGCGATGAGCTTTTCCCCGTCAGGGCCGGTTATAAATTGTCCTGTCGAATCATCTCTCGCGTAGATCGGGGGTGTAGGAACAAGCAGCTTGTTGATGTCAAGCGTGAAGGTCATACTGTTATATTCATCTATATTGATCTTGAGAGAAGGCCCTATCCTGAAGTTGGTAGGGATGAAATCTTTCTCGATATTCGTCTGACTGTATGATATTTTGGTACCTATATTTGAAATATTCAATCCCCATGCAAATACCCCGTCAATGGCTCCCATTTCAATATCGTTCTGGTAATATATCGAAACATCAGCTGCAACAGAGATGCCGGCGCTTGACTCAGATCCCCCGACAAACTGTCCCTGTGTAAGGTTTGAGTATATAAACCTTGCAGCAATACCACCCGACCACTTTTCTGAAAACTTTCTGGCATAAGTCCCGTCGAGTGCAAATTCGTATGGAGAATAATAATTCAGGGGATTCCCGATCTCATCAGTAAAAAGTATCTCACCAAGCGAAAAATACCGCAGGCTCATGGCCACTGTCTGACGGTCGTCAATCTTATAATATCCTGTGAGGTATCCAAGGTAGATATCATTAACCAGTTTCCTCAGCCATGGACTGAAGGAGAGAGAAAAACCCATTTGCTTATCGACGAATGCATACTTGGCAGGATTCCAGTGCATGGAGTTGGCATCAGGTGATGTTGAAACACCCGCATCACCCAGGGCTCCTCCCCTGGCATCCGGGGCGATCATTAAGAATGGAACAGCCGTGGTAATAGTATTCAACCTGTCTTTTCCACCCAACTGATCATAGGTTAACTGTGCTCTCAACGACATTATTCCGGCCAGGAATATCAACAAAAATAGACTACTTCGTTTCATATATTAACTTCGGATTTTTTGAACGTGCAAATGTAACGATTATTTATCAACTATATTGCACACGTATATTTATAAAATCTTATACTTGTTTTTCCTGTAATGAACAGATGCTAAAACAATTAAAACAATTGAGATTGCTTATTGTTTACCGGTAAATATCAACTTTGAGGTCTGGACAAACTGTGTGCCTTGTTCATCGAGAACGTAGAGCCGGTAAATGTATATGCCATTCCCCAGTTTATTGCCACCCATATCAGTACCATCCCAGCTTAAGGGAGTGATCGAAAGTCCATCAGCAGCACTGTAGCCCCTGAGAGTACGTACATGCTGGCCATTGATATTGAATATTCTGATCTCCAGGTCGAAGTTGTTCCCGGGTTTATTGTGATCAAACACAAAATGGGTTATGTCATTAAAGGGGTTAGGGTAATTCATGACGCCTGTCAGCATCAGTGGCCCGTCCACGCTAACTTCAAAGGCAAGGGTCTTTTCTGTTACATTGTTCATATTATCCCATGCCTTCAGGGTCAGAGTATGCTTTCCATCTGCGAGGTCTGTGTATGGGTAGCTGACCCAGCCCGACTGATAGGAATCTATATCCGGATCATAGATATCATTCAAAACCACCGTAGTCAGCGGATCATCATCAAGTGTAAGTGTTATATCCCTGCCAATGCCGTTCCCGGTATGGTTGATGCCATGTTCATCGAAAAGGTATGCAAGAAAAACAGGTTCTCTGTCGGTCAGGCCTCCCGCTACAAAATCAGTATTGTTAAGATAAAGGCTCAATTCAGGGCCATCATGGTCAGGTGCGGCTTCAGGGTTTACACCACCTGTATATACACGATAATAACCATGAGCATCACGCAAATTAACAGTATCATATGCATAATAACTGATCTTCCCGTATCCTATGTATGTTGCCATGCTTTTCGGCATGAACAGCTTGATATTAAATACACCACCTGCAACACTGGCCTTGCCATCATATAGTTTCTGGCCTATCACATCAAACGGTGCCGGCAAGGAGCTGTTGTCACTGCCAAGGGTTGACATCGTCACATCTTTATCAAACACTTTCGGATAGATGATCCCGTTGAAGTCTTTGATCGTATCACCATAGAAATCCCTGATAATACCCTGTATATTCACTTCAGCCATGGCATTGAGTGTATCGGTATTATACCATTCAACCGTTACACCATTTACAACAGTGGTTTCAACGATATATTCGGGGTAAGCAAGCTGCATGGCCGGGTCGCCGAGCAGGACGAAGTTCTTGATGTTAGTACCGTTATTCTGATCAGTTTTAGCCAGTCTGAGGATATCGCCAATCCTGTAATATTCACCATCAATGCGTTTGAACATGAATTTATAGACAGCTTTATTAAGCCTGAAATTCGGATCGGCCCAGGCCAGCCTTGAGGTTGTAAGCAAGCCAATGCCTCCACCTCCCGGATTCAGAAATACAAGCTCTCCGGCCGAAATAAGGCTTGGATCATCATAACGGCTGAACTCGCAGGTAGCAGTGATAAAAAGCGGCAAACGGTTCCGGTTTGACCATGAACTTATCATGGGGATATCAAGGATGCCTGCCTTTGACCATCCTCCTTCTCCTCCGTGTCCGGTATAATTCACGATCAGCCCACCAAAGCCCATCATGCGGTCAATGGTATTATTCACTTCAGGATAACGGTTCCCGCTCGAGGCCCTCGGAAAAGCATCAACGTATATCTTTTGCCTGTTATATTCCTGATATCCCGTATCAATCATATACTGCAGCTTTTGTGCCTGGGTGAAATGCAGGTTCTGATCTCCGTAATCTGCAATAAAACAAATATCATTGCGCCACGAT
>QMPN01000398.1 GCA_003648575.1 Bacteroidota bacterium | reverse complement strand
TAAAAAGGCCATAAAGCCGGAAGATCTTTTAACTATCATTTATACTTCGGGAACTACCGGAAACCCCAAAGGGGTGATGTTGTCGCATCATAACCTCCTGAGCAACACCCTGGTCTCAAAGCCTCGCTTACCGATTAAACATCCTGCCAGGGCGATCAGCTTTCTTCCTTTATGTCATGTATATGAACGCATGGTGAACTACATATACCAGATTAATGGAATTGGTATTTATTATGTCGAAAACCTGGCCAGGATAGGGGATTTTATACGAGAGATCAAACCGGAAATATTCAACACGGTTCCCAGGCTCCTGGAAAAAATTTATGACAACTTCATTAAGAAGGGCAAAGACCTTAGCGGTGTGAAAAAGATCATCTATTTCTGGGCCGTAAAGGTTGCACATCAATATAAAAAACCCGGAAAGAACTCGTGGTGGTATGAACGCAAGCAAGGGCTTGCCGACAAGCTGATATTTAAGCACTGGCGTGCCGGCCTTGGTGGAAATATTAAGATCATCGTTTCCGGTGGATCGGCCCTTCAGGAAAGACTGATCAGGATCTTCTGGTCCGCAGGATTGCCCGTATATGAGGGATATGGCCTCACTGAGACCTCTCCCGTAATCGCCGTGAATGATCCACGGGCTTATGACAGGGTCCGCTTTGGAAGCGTAGGTCCGATAATGGAAAATATTGAAGTAAAAATAGCCGACGACGGTGAGATCCTTTGCAAGGGACCCAGCGTAATGATGGGATATTATAAGGATGAAGCACAAACAAAGGAAACGATAAGTGATGACGGCTGGCTCCACACCGGAGACATAGGTGTGCTCGAAGATGATATCTTCCTCACCATCACCGACAGGAAGAAAGAGATCTTTAAGAACTCTGCCGGGAAATACATCGCCCCGCAGGTGATCGAGAATATCATGAAGGAATCATCCCTGATTGAACAGGCAATGGTGGTAGGGGAAAATGAAAAGTTTGCCTCCGCACTTATATCTGTAAATATGGATTATCTCCATTTCTGGGCTACCAAGCATAAGATTCACTTCAGCGATAATAAAGAGCTTGTTCAGAAAAAAGAAATCATTGCTCGTGTGCAAAAAGAGATCAATAAAGTGAATAAACGCCTGGGGCAGGTGGAGCAGATCAAACGATTCAGGTTGGTTTGCGACAGCTGGTCACCGGAAACAGGCGAGCTATCACCTACGCTCAAGCTCAAGCGTAAAGAAATCTACACCAAGTACGATCATATCCTGAAAGAGATCTACTCGGTGGGAGATAAAAACTAGGGAAGTCTGATATCAAGAGGATACACCTCACCCCCTTAACCCCCGACCCCCTTTTCCCCTCTCCCGCATTTACGCGGAACTCTTTCGAGAAGACAATGTACGTCACTTAAACACAGTGGGGGGCCTTTCATCAATTCAATCAAATTGTCACATCGGATAATTAATTTATTCCCCCTTCTCCTTGAGGAGAAGGGGTTGGGGGATGAGGTGTTAATACAATTTCCAATATCTTTACTGCATGAATAGATCCTTTTCTTTCATTCTTCTTTTCTTCCTCTGCCAGGCGGTTTTCAGTCAAAACGCAAACTGGCTGATGGGCTATACCCAGGATGTTGCGGGTGAGGTGCTCACCTATCACGCCCCTCATCCCGAAGTAACTACCTCTCTGCTGGTGCGCAACCAGAATTCAACAAAATATATTGCCTGGCTGATGGAGGAAATACCGAAAAATACCGATACCAAAGAATTTACTTTTGTATGGATATTTGGCATCGATGTAAACGAAAATTCTTACCCTTATAAGCTCTTTCTCGACAATCAATATCTTCTCACTTTCAAAAACCCGAAGGATACGCTGACCAAAAAATGGACAGTTACAGGAAAGGAAGGTGCATCACTGGAATTTAACGCAAGCCTGCTTGATAAATATGGCGACCTGATGGGTTATGCATTTCTTACAGTTCCGGCAAAATTGTTGACAGAAGGCCAAAAACCGGAGATCAGGATAGTGGCCACATCATCAAGCGACCCCTGCTGGTACATGACCCATCGATATGCCATGAATTCAAGCCTGCTTGCCAAGCAGATGCCTGCAATAATGAATACTCCTGAAGGAGAAAAATACGTGCTCAGATTCGACATCCACCATTTTGGTGAGAAAACCACCGCGAAGATTTCAGCCCAGGGCGAAAGTATGGAAATCCCTATCCGTATGGGTGTGAACTACACCTATTTCCCTGTTTCGGGAAAAGCCGGAGATATCATCGATGATATCAGCGTAAATATCGATGGCCATGAAAATATAATTCCCCCTATCTCTCTCTCCACGGTACGCCCCATCACCCTGTACTTATTGCACCACAGTCATTCCGACATCGGCTACACCCACCATCAGAGCGTGGTGGAACGGATGCATCACAGCTTTTTCAGGCAGGCGGTTATGCTGCATGACAAAACCGCCGGATATCCACATGGTGCCCGCTTCAAGTGGAATGTGGAGGTGTGCTGGGCCGTGGAATCATACCTTGAAAAATGTAGCCCGGAGGAAAAAGAAAACTTCATACGTGTTGTACAAGAAGGTGGTATCGGCCTTGATGGCCTCTGGGCCAATGAGCTAACAGGCATCTGTAGCCCCGAAGAACTGATCCAGCTTATCCAGAGAAGCGCCATGGTGGCCAGCGTATGTAATGTAGAGTTGCGCTCAGCCATGATCACCGACATCCCGGGATACACCTGGAGCCTGGTGCCCGTGATGGCAAAAAGCGGCATCCGCTATTTCTCCCCCGGAACCAATACCTTTCACCGCATCGGAGATATAAAAGATACCTGGGGCGATAAACCTTTTTACTGGGTATCCCGGAGCGGCCTCGACAGTGTGCTGACCTGGTTCCCGGCCAGGGGATACTCCTGGTTTCATACCGGTCTGGGGGCGGGAGTACCTAAAAACCTCCTCACCGAAGAGCCCATCTTTGAATATCTTGATCAGATGAGTCAGGAAACATTTCCATACGATATGTCGATCATCCGTTATAATATCGGTTCGGATAATGGCCCGCCACATAAAGCCCTGCCCGATATCGTCAAAAAATGGAATGAGACTTACATCACCCCAAAAATGCATATCGCAACAACTACAGAAGCCTTTTCTGTTTTTGAAGAAAGGTATGGGGACGAGCTTCCTTCTTTTGCCGGCGATCTCACACCATATTGGGAAGATGGCGCTTCTTCATCGGCCCGGGAAACAGCCCTGGTCAACAAAGCAGCCGAACGTCTTACGCAGGCTCAATCGCTCCTGCTCTTATCCGGCAGCAGGCATTTTCCACTCGACCAGATCCAAGAAGCCTGGAAATACATACTCTTGTATGATGAACACACCTGGGGTTCGTGGAACAGCATCAGTGCACCACACGACCCATTTACCATTGAACAATGGAAGACCAAGCAATCTTTTGCGTTAAAAGCCGACAGCATTACAAGGGAGATCATGCAAAGGGCAAAAGCTTCTGCCTCTGCCTATATCGATAAAGAATTAAGATCATACGATGTTTGGAATACTCATTCCTGGCCAATAAGCGAT
>QMPN01000397.1 GCA_003648575.1 Bacteroidota bacterium | reverse complement strand
GCGCCGCGCCCTTCCATGTTAAAAAATGATGAGTTGTCATCACGAGCGAAGTCGAGTGACTCGCATCAAACTTGCAACAGACATTCAGTAAGAGCTCAATGAAGTTTTAACCGGACACCAGTATATTCGAAATCCGAAATCCGATATTCGATACTCGAAATCCGATACTCGATATTTAACCAGCCTCAATCCTTATCAAATAATCTCCTTAGGTATTCTCCTGTATACGAATCCTTATTATTGACGATCTCTTCCGGGGTTCCCTCGAAGACTATGGTGCCGCCTTTATCACCGCCTTCAGGCCCAAGGTCGATGATCCAATCAGCTGCCTTGATGATCTCCTGGTTATGCTCGATGATCAGTACGGTATGGCCGGCATCCAGCAATGCGTTGAATGCGTTCAGCAGGTTGTTTATATCATGGAAATGAAGCCCGGTGGTAGGTTCGTCGAAGATAAACAGGGTAGGGGCTTCGTGGCTTCCCCTTGAAAGGAAAAAAGCGAGTTTTATCCTCTGGGCCTCGCCACCGCTCAGGGTACTTGATGATTGTCCCATCCTCAGGTAACCCAGGCCAACGTCTTGCAATGGCTTAAGCCTTGTAATGATCCTTTTAACGGCAGCGGTATGCTTTGGAGCATCTTCGAAAAATGCCACAGCCTCATCAATAGTAAGATTCAGAATGTCACTGATATTTTTTTCCCTGAACTGTATTTCCAGAACTTCCTCCTTGAATCGTTTTCCGGAGCAATGATCACATTTGAGGTAGATATCTGCCATGAACTGCATTTCTATCTTTACCACGCCCTCGCCTTCGCATTCCTCACATCTTCCTCCGGGCACATTGAAAGAAAAGAAGCCGGGTTTATAGTTTCTTACTTTGGCGATCTGCTGATCTGCAAAGAGGGACCGGATGTCATCAAAAGCTTTGATATAGGTTGCCGGATTGGAGCGCGAAGATCGCCCGATCGGGTTCTGGTCAACAAATTCAAGTGCATGCACACGGTCGATATCGCCCGATAAACGCAGGTATTTGCCGGTCCTGCCTGCATAACCACCATAGCGTTTCTTCAGGGAGGGAAAAAGGATATTGCTTACAAGGGATGACTTTCCGGAGCCGCTGACCCCGGTAACCACGGTCATAACATTCAAGGGAAATGATACATCAAAGTTTTTCAGGTTATTTTCCATCGCACCATGCACCCTGATGAATTCTCTCCATTTTCGTCGCTTTTCAGGTGTGCTCATCTTTAAGCTTCCATTCATATACCTGGCTGTCAAACTGGCTTTGTCCTCAAGAAGTTTTTTATAAGGCCCGCTGAACATCAACTCACCACCCAAACTGCCGGCCATGGGGCCAATGTCGATAATATGATCTGCCGACCTGATGATATCCTGATCGTGCTCAACAACAATTACAGTATTGCCCAGGTCCCGCAACTGTTTCAGGATGTGGATGAGCCTGTATGTGTCGCGCGGATGGAGGCCAATGCTGGGTTCGTCAAGGATATACATGGATCCAACCAGGCTGCTGCCCAGGGAGGTGGCCAGGTTGATCCGCTGCGATTCCCCACCGGAAAGTGAGGAAGAAAGCCTGTTCATATTAAGATAACCAAGCCCGACATCAGCGAGGTATTGTAAGCGATTGCTGATCTCAATGATAAGGCGTTTACCCACCTTCTGGTCATGTGATCTCAGTTTCAGGTTCCTGATCTTCTCCAGCAGAATATCGACAGGCATCATAACGACATCGCTGATCGTCATACTGTCAAGCCTTACATAATTGGCATCTTTGCGCAATCTGGTGCCATTGCATTCCGGACAGGTAGTTTTTCCGCGGTAACGCGATAGCATCACCCTGTACTGGATCTTGTAGGTTTGCTCCTCCAAGTCCGTGAAAAAGTCATCCAGTCCGTCAAAGTATTCATTGCCTGTCCATAGAAGCATATATTCTTTATCGCTTAGTTCGAAAATGGGTTTGTGGACAGGGAAATCAAATTTATGTGCATTGGAGATCAATTCTTGCTTCCATTGCCCCATCTTTTCCCCTTTCCAGCATGCAATAGCATCCTCATATACCGACAGTCCTTTATTGGGGATGACCAGGTCGGGGTCGATGCCGATTATACTTCCGAAGCCTTCACAGGATTTACATGCTCCGTAAGGATTATTGAATGTAAACAGGTTAACCGAAGGTTTCTCAAAACTGATCCCGTCAAGTGTAAAGCGGTTCGAAAAATGCTTCTGGCCGGCTTTACTGCCTTTGATATCTACTGTGCAGCTGCCATCTCCTTCATAAAAGGCCGTTTGTACAGAATCGGCAATACGAGTCTGCAGATCAGAATCATCCCGGTGGGTGATGATCCGGTCGACAAGCACAAAAATATCTTTTGCAGACTTTGGGATATTGTTTAGTTCAAAGGCTTCCGTGATCTTTATCAACTCTCCCTTAACGACAATCCTGCTGAAGCCCTGCTGATGCAGTACGTTCAAATGATCAATAACGCTTCTGTCTTGTTTTAACAGCAGGGGCGCCATGATCCTGACCTCTGTGCCTTCAGGGTGGCCAATGATAAAATTCGTTACATCCTCGACACTGTGCCTTTTAACTTCTTTCCCCGAAACCGGAGAATAGGTCTTTCCGATTCTGGCGAAAAGCAGCTTCAGGTATTCATATATTTCTGTGGAAGTCCCAACGGTAGATCTGGGATTCCGGGTGTTTACCTTTTGTTCGATGGCTATGGCAGGAGAAATACCGGTGATCATATCCACTTCAGGCTTGCTCATTCTGCCAAGGAATTGCCGTGCATAGGAACTCAGGCTCTCCACATAACGCCTCTGTCCGTCAGCATAAAGGGTGTCAAAGGCAAGAGACGACTTCCCTGATCCGGACAGGCCAGTGATCACGATGAGCTTATTCCTCGGAATCTGTACATCGATATTTTTCAGGTTATGTACCCTGGCACCCTTGATAAATATGTAGTCCTTCGGATCAGGTGTTTTCATGTAGTACTTAAGATGAGATGTGTGTTAAAGAATGTGCAAAAATATTTAAAATATTTGCTTTATGACCTTATTTGGTTATATTTGCATGGTATTTGCAACAAAATACACAAAGTAAAGTATAAACATACATTCACCACAGCCTTTTTAAAGGCTTAAAAACAGGAGACTGACTATCGAGTAGAAATTTACCCTTTTTATAACTTAACTAAACTCTAAAAAGGGAGGTCTATGAAAGCCTGTAAAGCTAAGGATAGTCAACTTATCGCTGAATATTTAGACGGTAACCAGAACAGTCTCGAAATCCTAATCCATCGTCATAAGAACAGAGTCTTTGCATATATCTTAATGGTTGTTAAGGACAAGCAATTGGCTGACGACATCTTTCAGGATACATTTATCAAAGTGATCAATACGATCCAGGCAGGATCCTATAAGGAAGAAGGAAAATTCATTCAATGGGTGATGCGAATTGCACATAACCTTATTATTGATTATTTCAGAAAATCAAAGCGTATACCTGTGGTTGACAACGACAGCTACGATTTTGATATCTTCGATACCATACAGTTCACCGATGCATCTGTTG
>QMPN01000396.1 GCA_003648575.1 Bacteroidota bacterium | reverse complement strand
TGTGTGGAGAAAGTAAGATCATCAATATTGATGATATCGATTTCTCGGAAAATACAGCCCAGCCCGGATCCTATCATTCAGCTGATGACATTCAGCATATTCTGTATACATCAGGATCGACAGGTGAACCTAAAGGCGTTTATACCAGCCACAGGAATCAGATGCACTTTCTGAAGCGCTTTACTGAGCTCATCGACATTAGTTCTGACGATATCTTTGCATATTATTTTTCCATCGGTTTTTCTGCACATGCCATGCCTACCCTGGGGACTCTTCTTAACGGTGGCACACTGGTGATGTACAACCTCAAAAAGAATGGCTTCCCCGGCCTGGATGAATTCTTCAACGAGGAGATGATCACAATATGCCTGATGATACCTTCTGTTTTACGCCACTTCAGGGCTACCCTTGAGCCAGGCTTCAAGATCAAGAAGTTAAGAACATTATTAATTGGTGGTGAAACACTGTATTTCAACGACATTAAGCAGACGCAGCCCTTCCTGAAACGAAAAACGGAGATCATCAATATCTATGCCAGCACCGAGCTATACCTTTCATGCGCATATCGTATCACTCCTGACACTTACCTTAAGCAGAACATCATTCCCATCGGCCAGGCCATGGAAGGATTTGAAATAAATATCCATAACGAGGATGGAAAGCTATGTGAAAAGAACCAGATCGGTGAGATGATCATTCAATCGCCATATTCGGCCCTCGGTTACTGGAAGAAACCTGAGCTCACGAAGATCGATTTCCCCGATGGTGAAGTCCGCAAATTCAACAGCCGTGATCTGGCATATATGGATGAGGATGGCTTTCTTGTACATGTAGGACGTAAAGATTCCATGGTTAAGATCCGTGGGCAGAGAGTAGACCGGGGAGAGGTGGAGAACACCCTTTTATTCAGTGAAGACGTACAGGAAGTGGCAGCAGTAATGAAGCAAGACCCGCTGGGAAATAAGATATTGGTTGCATATTATGTTTGCAGCCCCGGCAAGAATGTTGAGCTGCCTGAGATTAGCAATGCCCTGAACAGGAGGCTGCCTGATTTCATGATACCAAAAGTTATTCTTAAGCTGGAAAAACTGCCGAAGAATGCTTCCGGAAAGACTGACTACCTGTCTCTTCCCGATCCCGACTGGGAAAGAGGCACAGGAAATGAAGATATCAAGCACGCAAGCAATCCCATCGAGAAAAGCCTGATTGAATTATTTGAGAAGCATCTCGAAATCTACCCTATCGGTGTAAAGGATGATATTTTGAAAGCAGGCCATGACTCCCTCAAGATGTTTGTGGCTTTCGATTCCATTGAAAAGGAATTTGGAATCAAACTGGTACTCGATGACTTTATGGAAGAACCGACCGTTGAGTCACTCGCAAAAATCGTTACGAATCTGCAGAACAAGCAAGCATGATCTCAAAAAAAGCAATTGTCGACCGCGTTAAGAATTACTACCTCTCCCCTTCGGGAGCAAAAAAGATCCCATACCGTAGGGGTGTGCAGCTGATCAATTGGTTCTGCACAACATCTTATGCCCGGACTAAGTACTTCAGGAAAAAGGTTAAACTTTTCAGAACCTATGCTAAGGGCAGAGAAATGCCGGCAGGAAAGCAAAAGATATTGTCTGAGATGCTGGCTACCCTCTTTCTGAAAAAATGGCGGCTGAAGGTCATTTCAAACCTGAGTGAAAAGCAATTTGATAAGTATATCAGTTTCCAAAACCTGGAAACATTGCAAAAAAGTTATGAAAGCGGAAAAGGTGTCATACTGCTTAACAGTCATTATGGTTTAGCGGAGGTTGCCCTTTCAATTTTTCCCAACAAAGGCTTTGAAAACTTTCATACTGTGGTTGGGGCAGCAGGGGCTGATTCAGAAAAATTTACCGGCATCAATCCCGAAATCCAGGCCAACAGGCTGGTTTTCGAAAAGTTTTCAGATGCAGAACTATTCAAGGTTCTTCTCAAGGCCAAACATGTGCTGAATGACGGGGGCATCGTTCATATTTTAGGGGATGCGTATCATGGTAAATCCAACCTTACCTTACCCTTTCTTGGGAAATTAAGGGGCTTCAGACCAAGCTTCGCAGAACTGGCTTTGAGCACCCAGGCAGAAATTATACCTGTTTTCATCTATCCGGGAAAAAAACAAAAGGTGATCATTGAACTTCATCCGCCCCTTGATATGGGAAAAGAAGAAGACGAAAAGGAAATACGTGTACGGAAGGTTGTTGAGCAATATACTGACTTGCTTGAGGAGAAATGGAAAAGAATGCCTCAGTTTATCAATCCGGGACACATGGACAGATACCTTCAGCTTGTTGATGAAAAACAGGCCTGATCGGCCTGAGTATCCTGTTATTTTTTTCTCATGACAATAAGAAATGCAGGTTCATCCTCATCGCTGTGCTTCATAATACCGGTTTCCTCAAACTTTTCAATTACAAAATCAGGGGCGAAGAGATCTTCTAAATGATCCCTGAATATCTTTCCGGTTTGATCACTTTTTCCTGTATTCAGTCTTTTCGCGATCCTCAAGGCGTAGAGTATGACCAGGCAGCCATCTGTTTCAATGAGGGGGCTTATGCTTTTCACATAGTCGTAACGCGACACGAATGGGACTGTATGAAAAGTTCCCCTGTCTATCCCGACACGGAATGTGCCCTTGAATGGCATGGGTTTGGTGGCATCTGCGGTATAAAAACTAAGCGTTTCGCTCTCCTCACCATATTTTTGTTTTGCTTTTACGATAGCAGGTTCAGCAAAATCAAATCCCACTACGGGATGCCCCATGGCCGATAATTCAGCTGAGAGAAAGCCGGTGCCGCATCCTATATCCACAATGCCGGCTCCTGAAGGAATCGTACCACCATCGATAAGCGATTTAATATTATCAGGAAAAGTGTGCATGTTCCATGGGGGGTCGTATGTATCCCTGCCCCAGCGCTCGATCCATATCTGATGCTTTTCTTCCAGGCTGAGGTTGTCCCTGTTCTTCTTCCTGGACGCCCTCGCCTTTGCCTTATTCCTTTGCTTATTCTTCTTTTTTCTGCTAAATAGTCCCATAATGTAATTGAGTGGAATGCTTGATCGTATAAATATAATTAATTTGCTGGGAAAGCGTTGCAGAAATTTATAATTTAGTCCACATTATGATCATCTCCCACAAGCATAAATTCATCTTTGTAAAACTCAGGAAGACCGCCGGCACCTCCCTTGAGATCGCCCTGTCGGGAATATGCGGTGATAAGGATGTGATCACACCCATTTCGGCTAATGATGAGAAGGCAAGATTAGAAATGGGCTTCCATGGCGCTCAGCACTTTGATAGCGACACAGCCTTCTACAACCACATGCCTTCCTCGGAGATCAAACAAAATATCCCTGCCGGGATGTGGAATGATTATTTTAAGTTCTGCTTCGAGAGAAATCCCTGGGATAAGGTGGTTTCCCATTATTTTCACAGAAACCGGGCAGGAGGTTTTGCAGGTATCAAGGATTATCTGCTTCATGATGAAAAGGATAAGATCAGGAGCTTCGATATGTATTCCATCGATGGTAGCGTGGTGATGGATAAGGTATACATGTATGA
>QMPN01000395.1 GCA_003648575.1 Bacteroidota bacterium | reverse complement strand
GACTTCAGCAGGCGCCTCACAAAAGCCAGGAAATACTCTTATCGCAAGCCTTCGGTATTCCTGGAGCAGATCTCCAGGGAAGATTTCGGATTCATTGATGAAAAGCTGTATAAGTACCCTGGTTTTTATGTTCAGTCCCGTACATTACGAAAGTATCCCGAACCCATCGCAGCCCACCTGCTTGGTTATATAGGTGAGGTAAACAAAAGGGAGCTGAAAAGGGATGATTATTATACCCTGGGAGACTATATTGGAAAAAGTGGCCTCGAAAGGTCATATGAAGAACAGCTGCGTGGTGAAAAGGGATTGTCTGTTGTAATGGTGGATGTTTTCAACCGTGAAAAAGGATCCTTTGCCGAAGGCCGTTATGACACCTCGGCAATAGCCGGCAACGACCTTCATATTTCTATTGATTCTGAGCTTCAGGCATACGGTGAGTTGCTCATGCAAAATAAGCTCGGAAGCATTGTTGTTCTTGAGCCATCATCAGGAGAGATACTTGCCCTGATCACCGCACCCTCTTACGACCCTAATTTATTGGTCGGGCGCGTTAGGAGCGATAATTACTTCCGCTTAAACGAAAACAGCCTTAAGCCTCTGATGAACCGCGCTATTATGGGTACTTACCCTCCGGGCTCTACCTTTAAAATAGTCAATGCCCTTGTTGCTATGCAGGAAGCAGTGCTCTTCCCGTCAACTCAATATCATTGCGATGGGCCCGACAGCCGGCCGATCAGGTGCACTCACTTCCATGAAACACCTCTCCAGCTCAATGAGGCAATCCTGCAAAGCTGTAACTCTTACTTCTGGAATGTCTTTCGCTCAGTGATCAAGAATCCATTATATAGCCATGATTCCATAGGCTTCAGACACTGGCGTGATCATGTTTTCAGCTTTGGCTTTGGTCATAAATTCAATACCGATATCCCATTTGAGCTTAATGGCAACATCCCGACACAAGCCTATTATGATAATATATATTTCCCCGGACACTGGAGGGCTCTTACCGTCCGGTCTCTCGGCATCGGGCAGGGAGAGATCCTTGTAACACCACTTCAGCTGGCTAATCTTTCCGCAATAATTGCAAACAGGGGTTATTACTACCGCCCCCATATTATAAAAGGCATCGGAAACGATGATGACCCTTATGAGGAATTTATAAAGAAGCAATACACAAGCATAGACCAACCGCATTTTGATATTATTCGTAAGGCAATGCTTGATGTCTTTGAGGACGAGCATGGCACTGCCAGGTGGTACAGGATCGATTCTGTTCTGGTTTGCGGAAAAACCGGCACTGTTGAAAATCCGCATGGTGATGATCATTCCATGTTTATTGCTTTTGCTCCTTTCGACAATCCCACTATAGCCCTATCTGTAATTGTTGAAAACTCAGGTTTTGGATCAACATGGGCGGCGCCAATAGCGACCTTATTAATTGAAAAGTATCTTTTCGGTGAAACAAAACGAGCCTATCTGGAGGAAAGGATGCTCAGCGGAAATCTTATCGACAAAGAATGAGAGAAAGACAGGGTATATTACAAAATATTGACTGGATCACAGTATTGTTGTTCCTGCTGCTTGTTTTTATAGGTTGGATAAATATTTATTCCGCCGTTTACAACGATGAACACAGCAATATTTTTGATTTTTCCCAACGCTATGGCAAACAGTTGATCTGGATTTTTGCAGCTATGGGCATTGCATTCATTATCATGCTGATCGATGCAACTTTTTTCACTACTTTTTCTTACCTGATTTATTCGTTAAGTATTTTGTCGTTGGTGGCGGTTCTCCTGATCGGCACCGAAATTGCCGGTTCCAAATCATGGTTTCAGTTCGGTAGCATAGCCATCCAGCCGGCCGAATTTGCCAAATTCGCCACCTGCCTCGCAATTGCTAAATACCTCAGCACCTTTAATGTCAGCCTGAGCCGTTTTCGTTCCAAGTTCATAGCATCAATTATTATCCTTCTCCCTGCAAGCCTGGTGCTTCTGCAGAATGATACAGGTTCGGCCCTGGTATATGCTGCTTTTTTACTTGTTCTCTTTCGTGAGGGCTTAACCGGCAACATACTGCTAATAGGACTACTTGTTGCTTTTCTGTTCGTAATCACCCTCCTGTCAAGTCAGCTGCTTATTATAGCACTTCTTGTTCTTACCGCCTTGCTTATGCTCTACTTCATGAAGCGCAGCAAGAAAAATATTATTGTTCTGTTCTCTATGCTGGTAATCGCATCAGCCTTTGTTTATTCTGTTGATTACGCATTTGAAAATGTCCTTGAGTCTCACCATAAAAAACGTATCAACGTATTATTGGGCAAAGAGCTCGACCTTCGGGGTGCCGGATATAATGTACACCAGTCAAAGATTGCCATTGGTTCCGGGGGTATTGCCGGGAAAGGCTTTTTAAAAGGTACCCAGACAAAATATGACTTTGTTCCGGAACAGGATACTGATTTCATATTCTGTACAATCGGCGAAGAATGGGGCTACCTTGGCTCTCTTGTCGTTTTAGCCCTGTTTATTACCCTGCTCCTGCGAATAATCATGCTGGCGGAACGTCAGCGGTCTAATTTCAGCAGGATTTATGGCTATGGGGTAGCATCCATAATTTTCTTTCACTTTATGGTTAACATTGGCATGACCATCGGTTTATTGCCCGTAATTGGCATTCCCCTTCCTTTCATTAGCTACGGGGGATCTTCACTGTGGGCCTTTACCATCTTGCTTTTCATTTTTATCAGGCAGGATGCAAGCAGGCTTGAATTGTTGTAGCAGGGAATTAAGCCATTCACACATTTTGTTGTTGGTTGTTATGCCGGGGATTGATGTAGTGTTGGGGGACAGGGGGCGGGGGTCTGTAAATTCACTTTTTTACTTCTTTTTGATCTCCGTTGGATAAAATTTTGGGACATTATCTCATTTTGGGTATAAATATATAGAGACCAAAACATAAATTATATCCGTCGGGGCACCTGTTGGCGGAGCCGGCTGAAACAATGCAGGAAGGATTGGAAATAATTGAAACTGGCCGGGGAATTAAATCTGTATATTTACCAAATAAAAGAAACCAATGGAAAAACGCTGGGTTTATAAGGATCAGGGGGACGAACAGATCGTTCAGAAATTAGCCGGGGAGCTCAGTATTGACCTTAACCTTTCAGGCCTCCTGGTTCAGCGTGGAATACATACTTTCGATCAGGCCCGGTCATATTTTCGCCCTCAATTTGAAGATCTTCATGATCCCTTTCTAATGAAAGATATGGACAAGGCTGTCGACCGTGTATTCCAGGCAGTTCAAAATAAAGAGAAGATCCTCGTTTATGGAGATTATGATGTTGACGGCACTACCGCCGTGGCATTGGTATATACATTCATTAAGCGTTTTTATAAAAGTATTGATTTTTATATCCCCGACAGGGATTCAGAAGGCTACGGCATTTCATACCAGGGTATCGATTTCGCCACTGAAAACGGTTTTACCCTTATGATTATTCTCGATTGCGGTATCAAGGCCATCGAAAAAACCATATACGCCAAAGAACATAATCTTGATTTCATTATATGTGATCATCACCGGCCCGGCGATGAG
>QMPN01000394.1 GCA_003648575.1 Bacteroidota bacterium | reverse complement strand
TGGGCGAGGCCTGGTTCGGGGCCGGTAAGGCATACAGCAACCTGGTGGGCGTGACCCTTGGGACTGGACTGGGCGGAGGTATTATCATCAACCGAAAGATCCATACCGGGCTGGTTGGAGGAGCCGGTGAACTGGGATGCTTCCCCTTCAAAGGTGGAATAGTGGAGGATACCTGCAGTGCCGCTCTTTTTGCAAATAAGTACCATAAGGATGGTACAGAACTGTACAAGGCTGCAAAAACCGGTGATCGGGAAGCCCTGGAGGCTTTCCAAGAGCTGGGAGGGAATATCGGTGAAATGCTGAATGTGGTGATGTACATCCTGGCCCCGGAAGCCTTCATTCTAGGGGGATCGGTAGCCGGTGCCTGGGAGTTTCTTGAAAAGCCCATCAGGGCCGAGATTGATAAGTTCCCGGTAAAACTGATCAGTGAAAAAACAGTACTGGCAAAAGCTCAGCTTGATAATGCCGGACTTTATGGCGCCGCTGCGCTCTGCATTTCACAAATGGATAAATAGAACCGTATGATTGTTTCACGAATATCATGTGCGAGAGGCGATAATTCACTCCCGGGAATCGACAATCAAAACTGGGTCCCGGCTGAAGGCGTAAAAGCCTCATTTGATATCAGCCACCGGGGAAGCTCCATCCTGCTGCGTTATGTGGTTCAGGAGCCCCAGGTCATCGCTGTAAATAAGGGTTTTAATTCATCTGTCTGGGAGGACAGTTGCGTGGAATTTTTCATTTCCCTTGAAGGCGATGAAAGCTATTACAATTTCGAATTCTCCGCCATTGGTACTGTACTGGGCGCCTATGGCCCTGATCGCAACAAGCGTAAATGGAGTCCGGATGATGTACTGAAGCAAATACAGCTAAATCCCTCACTGGGACATGATCCAATCGAGAACCTCGAAGGTGATATTAAATGGGAGCTGGATATCGTGCTTCCGCTACAGGTATTCTGTCACCACGAGTTAAGCGATATTACCGGTAAAAAAGCCAGGGCCAATTTTTACAAATGCGGTGATAAACTGAAAAAGCCCCATTTCCTGTCCTGGAGTCCGGTTCTAACACCAGAGCCTGATTTTCACCGCCCTGAATTTTTCGATGTCCTGGAATTTGAATAGTACCCGGTGCTAGTTCTTGATCAGTTTCAGGTATTCGCTGAAACCATCCTCACCGGAGACCCTCATCAGGTAAATTCCCGACTGCAGGTAACTCAGATCTTCAAGGGCTATGTCCTTTGATCCGGGAAGGGCCGGATATATTTGCTGATAAACCTGCCTGCCTTTGATATCAAATAGGGTAAGCTGGTAATCGCCCGAAAGAGGAGCTGTAAACTGAACTCTTGAGTGGGAAAGGTCTGAGGGGTTGGGTGTGATTATCATGGAGGCCAAGGGTTCAATAATCCTCTGCTCTTCGCCGGTAATGATACACTGATCGCCCCATTGCTGATCCATCCATATGAGCCGTTCTGAGATCCAATTCTGCATGAAATCAATCTCCTCTTCATGGCTTTCAGCAACAAAATAGTTGGGCCACACATATTCGCCCAACACGGGCCAGCGCTCAAAATTATACCCAATGGAGGCATCCATCACCTGCATACTGCTATCCATCAGGTGAAATACGCGTTCATCATTTAACAGATTTGCGGAGACTTCTTCCCACCTGCAAAACAATTCGTTTTCAAACCAGGGATCAGCCATTAGCCTCCTCCACCAGTAGGGGGATATAGTCCTGGTATACAGCCAATTATAAGTATCTTTGATATCTCCACCGTAATCCATGTTCCCGATTGTCAGGTTGTAATCCCACGGTGGTCCGGCATGCAGCTTGCCTCCGTCCCTGTCGTTGTCCTTATAGAAAAATGCGCTTAGCCTGTAAGCATCCACATCTTTATTGAACTCATGCAGAATCAAATAATCAACAAAGGATGGTATATCAATATAGGCCCTGTAACCAGCAGTCGGATCCTTATAACTGCTACTTGACATCAGGGCATCCAGGTCATTTATCCAATCTTTTATATAATCTGTCTGAGGCTGTGTTAACTCGTCCGAATCGGGGTCCGAGAACTCAAAATGCATATAGTCACTGGCCAAAGCCGGCTCCACCGGAGACACCCAGAATTCGTCAGGGGCCAGATCTTTGATCCTGTCATATTGCAATATATACCCCCCGGAAATATCCAATTCACTCACATCCTCTTCTGTAATTTTTGCAATATCCACCCTGTTCTTATCCCTCTTGATCTTTTCTGTAAGTACATAAACACCCCGGTAATCGTTATTCAAATAGAGGTCGACATACCTGGTCCGGGGAGACCAGTGTCCCATGCGTTCGTATATTTCATATGAAAGGACATTCCGGAGCAGAGACTTATCACTGTAGGGGGCGTGAAGTACCCAATCGTTCTCCGAAGGCATGCCCAGTAAGGGGAAATTATCATTGCTTCCTGTGTCGGTTTGCGTCTCAATGGAGTAGGACTTCTTAGGAAACATCCGGGAAGAGGATCCGCGTATTTCGATGCTGACTTTACCTGCATAATGATTCAGGGAGTCGTCGGGATGATTAAGCATGTCGGGTCCGTTGTCGATAATTCCCATATTGGCAACAATCCTGGGATCGTTCAATATATATCCCCCTTCGGTATCGATCATCATAATGGGTAATTTGCTGGAGAATCTCAGGGGCTCGATATAAGTGAACCATTCAGGCAGTGGGCTGAAGTAGGTCCCTGAATCGATGATTCCGGCATGAAGAAAAGCATTGGATGAAAGATCGGAAGAACCAGCATTTTCGTTGTGCACCTCGATGGATAATACATTCTCTCCGGGCACCAGCGTTTCCAGTACATCTTTGTTTACAGCAAATTGCATTGGCAGCTGCCCGTTATACAGAAAGGCTTCACTGTAACCATCAGCCGGCTGATCAAAGGTCGTGGCAGAAAAGGAAGCTCCAATATTGGCACGGGCAATTTCCATCCCGTTCAGGTAGGCCACAAAGGCATCGTCAAAATCCATATCCAGGAGCAGTGCCTCAATAATACTAATATCTTCGAGTGTGAATTCGTAACGAATATAAACCGATATGCATTGTTCTATTTCCGTTGAGTCATCCCCATCTCCATAACCCACACCAGAGATCGCCGGGGTCCACAGGGAATCGTTAAAATCAAGTGTATTCCAATCAGCAGGTAATTCACTGTCCGGAATTATATAATTCACAGTATCACCGGTTTTTATGATACTTTCCCAATGGTCAATAGTTTGTGCCCGGAGCTCATTTAAACCCAAAAGATTAAATGTCAGTGCGAGGATAAGTAAAGGAAAACGGGATGCTAAAGACTTCATTAAAAAATTGTATATACTTCTGTGAACGCCGCTGCAAAGATAACATTGTGATAGTGAGCATAAAAATCGCACTATTAACATTCGCTTGTGCGGCCCTGAAATTAAGTAACTTTAAAACCCCGTCTAAGGTTGCATATGGAAAAACACACGGACAAACTGCAGTCTGAAAAACTCTTCAAAAAGATTTGCCGTAAGGTAGGAATCACTATGCGCGATCAGAGTTTAATTGTTGAGGGTGACC
>QMPN01000393.1 GCA_003648575.1 Bacteroidota bacterium | reverse complement strand
TGACATGGCAATCATACAAGAAATAGAAACTGCAAGAGAAAAGGTCACTGCATATATTACACGGATCAATCATCTGGAATCTGAGTTTGACAAAGCAAAGAAGGATACTGCTCAGGCCAAAAAGGCCCTCACCGACGCAAAAAAGGAGATAGAGGAGCTCTCCAGCAAGATCAAAGAGCTTATCCAGGAAAAAGAAAATTATGAGGAGGCCATCAAACATTTCAAGGTCCTTGGGGAAAAGGATAAAAAGGAAATGGATAAGGTGGGTGCGAAGGTTGAGAGGCTTGAGAAGGAGATTGAATCAATTAAAAAATCGCAGGCAGAATAAGACAGTAATCCATATTAAATACTGACTGCGGGCTTATGCAAAAGATTTTTAAGAAAGCGAGCTATCATCCATCCCAGGAAAGATCCTGCCACTGCTCCCGCAATCACATCACCCGGATAGTGGACCCCGAGATAAACACGGCTATAGGCGATCAGGGATGCCCATATTATGATCGCAAGATTAAATGAGGGACATCTTCTTTTCCGGAGGGAGATTACAAAAATTGCAATCGCAAAGATATTGGAAGCATGTGAAGAGTAGAAACCAAATGAACCGCCACATTTTCCATTTACGATATGCACCATGCCATCCAGGGCAGGCTCGTGGCATGGCCGCAAGCGCTCAAAAACATCCTTGAACAGGTGAACAGAGATCTGATCGCTGAGAAATATCATCAGGGCTGCAAAGAGCATTACGATCCAGACCTTACTTCTGTAGTTTTTCCAGAGAAGGAATAAAAACAATATATAGACCGGTATCCAGATGACCTTGTCGCTGGCCCACCACATGATGGTGTCCCAGAAGCTGCTGTTTGCACCGTTGAGGGCAAGGAAAAGAGAGGTATCCCAGTTATTCAGCGTATGTAAGAAACTACTCATTCAGCTTTTGCCAGATCAGGTCTTTTAATTCGGCCAGGCCTTGTTGTGCAATAGAGCTAATAAAAGCATATGGCACATCAGGCAAATCTCTTTCGATCTCCACTTTAAGCTCATCATCGATCATATCTGCTTTTGATATCGCCAATATCCTTTGCTTGTCAAGGAGTTCAGGATTGTATTGTTGCAACTCCCTGAGAAGGATACGGTATTCATCCGCAATATCATCCGCATCACATGGCACCATGAACAAGAGGAGGGAATTCCTTTCAATATGACGTAAGAATCTTAGTCCCAAGCCTTTTCCTTCATGAGCGCCTTCGATGATACCGGGAATATCGGCCATAACAAATGAGCGGTGATCACGATAGGATACGATGCCCAGGTTTGGCCTCAGGGTGGTAAATGGATAGTCGGCAATTTCGGGCTTTGCTGCTGAAACCACTGATAAGAGCGTTGATTTGCCTGCATTCGGGAAGCCAACCAGGCCCACGTCAGCAAGCAGTTTAAGCTCAAGGGTGATCCAGTGTTCTACTCCCTGTTCACCGGGCTGTGCATAGCGTGGTGTCTGGTTAGTAGGCGATTTGAAATGATCATTCCCCAGTCCGCCACGGCCACCTTTGACCAATACATGCTTTTCACCATCTTCAGTAATCTCGCAAATATATTCCTCGTCCTCAGAGAACCTGGCAACGGTTCCGAGTGGCACTTCGATGATCTGATCTTTTCCGCTGGCACCGCTACTGGTTTGCCTTCCCCCTGATTCACCATGTTCTGCCCTGATATGTTTTGTAAACTTCATGTGAAGGAGAGTCCATAGTTGGGCATTTCCCTGCAGGATAATATGTCCGCCACGACCTCCGTCGCCGCCATCAGGCCCACCCTTAGCCACGTACTTTTCCCTTCGGAGGTGGGCTGAGCCTGCACCTCCCTTGCCTGAGCGGCAATTGACCTTCACATAATCAACAAAGTTGGAGTTGCCCATAATTAGTCTTCTATGATCTTATAAATATCTGGAAGGTTTCTGCCATGACCGTCATAATCGAGCCCGTATCCCACTATAAACTCATTCGGGATCACAATGCCGACATAGTCGATAGGATAATTTTTCCGGAAGGCTTCCGGTTTAAATAGCAAGGTGGCAATCCTTACATCGGATGCTCCCAGCTTCCTCAGCTTCGCCAGGGTATAATCCATGGTGATGCCTGTGTCAATAATATCTTCAATCACAACCACGGTCCTGTTGGTCAGCACCTGGTCGAGCCCGATGAGTTCCCTCACCGTATTGGTGGTCTTTGTACCGACATAAGAAGAAAGCTTCACAAAGGAAATCTCGCAGTTGACCTCCACTTTTTTCAGCAGGTCTGATGCAAAGATAAAGGCCCCATTTAATACACAGAGGAAAAGCGGGTCGCGGCCTTCCATGTCAATATTGATCATTTCTGCCACCTGCTCCACAGCTTTATCGATATCTTCTGCCGTAAGGAAAAGCGAAAATTCTTTATCCCTGACTTTAACTTTCTTCATGATAATTTATTAGGATGGATACTCAATCATACAAATATAATAGATATTTTTGCACTTTAAGGTACCGGGTATCGGATTCCGGGTACCAGGTGGTATAAGTTCCCGGTTCCTGGTATTCGGTACCCGGAGCCTCTTTCTTAAAACCAGTAAGCAGAAACTTAAAACACAATCATATGAAAGCAGTAGTAAGCATTATAATGGGCAGTACTTCCGACCTCCCGGTCATGGAAAAAGCTGCTGCCTTCCTGAACGAGATGGAGATCCCATTCGAGATGAACGCCCTCTCGGCACACCGTACTCCGGATGAGGTAGAAAAGTTTGCAAAAAACGCGTTGGCTAATGGCATCAAGGTGATCATTGCCGGTGCCGGCATGGCTGCACATCTTCCCGGTGTGATTGCCGCCATGACACCCATCCCCGTGATCGGTGTACCTATCAAGGCTAGTCTGGATGGCCTGGATTCGCTCCTGGCCATCGTTCAGATGCCTCCGGGGATCCCTGTTGCCACTGTTGGCATCAATGGCGCCATGAATGCCGGTATCCTGGCGGCACAGATACTTGCTGCAGGAGATGAAGGGATCATGCAAAAAACCATTACCTACAAAGAAAACCTCAAGAAGAAGATCGTAAAAGCAAATGAGGAGCTGAGTGGAGTGAAGTATGAGTTTAAGACGAACTAAATGATATTCACCTCACCCCCTAAATCCCCCTCTCCAGCAGGAGATGGGGACTTGTAAAATAAATTTCTGATTTCTGGTATCTTACTTCAATCTTACCATGGTAATCCCATCCCTGAGGGGCAGAAGGAAAGAATCCAGTTCGGGATCTTCCATAAGCATGTCGTTAAGTTTCTGTATCCCTTGTGTTTCCTGGTCGCCGGAATGTGCTTCTTCGAGTACTTTCCCATTCCAAAGTGTATTATCGATCATCAGCAGTCCGTTAGGGCTAAGTTTCTCCTTCAGCAGTGCCAGGTAATGGGGATAGTTCTCCTTATCTGCATCGAGGAAGATCAAATCGAAGGTATCTTCCAGTTCCGGGATAATCTCCCGTGCATCTCCCTGGTGACGGATGATCACGTCATCCAGCCCGGCTTCCTTGAAATAACGATCTGCAATATCTTCTACCTCCGGGTTCTTATCAATGGT
>QMPN01000392.1 GCA_003648575.1 Bacteroidota bacterium | reverse complement strand
GATCCCGGATCAAATTCATCATCAGGAGCAACAAAGGTCAGTTTGCCTTCAGCATTTTCTGCCATAAGCACCATGCCATTCGACTCGATGCCACGGATCTTACGCGGAGCCAGGTTCACCAGGAAGCATGCTCGCTTACCAATGATGTCTGCGGGTTCATAATATTCGGCGATACCTGAAACAACCGTCCTGATATCTACCCCCGTATCGACCTTCAGCTTGAGGAGCTTCTGGGTTTTCGGCACCTTCTCAGCCTCCAGTATCGTCCCTATCCTGACATCCATCTTTGAAAATGTATCATAATCGATGGTTTCCTTGGCAGGATCAATCTTTTGCTCACTCATCTCGTTGGCTTTTTTAGTATCCAGCAACTTTTGTACCTGGGCCTCTATCACCTTATCATCGATACGCTCGAAAAGGTATTCAGCCGGGTTCAGCTGATGGTCTGCTTTCAGCAATTCAGGATCACCGGCATCGTTCCAGTGCAGTGTTTCCATGCTCAGCATGGCGGTCAGCCTCTTTGCAGTAAAGGGCAGATAGGGTTCGCAGAGAATGGCCAGGTTGGCACAGATCTGCAGGGATATGTTCAGGATAGTCTTCACCCTTTCCGGATCTTCTTTGAAAATTTTCCAGGGCTCAGCATCCGTCAGGTATTTATTTCCTGCCCGGGCCAGGTTCATCATCTCAGCCTGCGATTCCCTGAAGCGGAATGCCTCGAGGCTGGCGCCTATCCTGCCGGGAAAGGTCTTGATCTCTTTTATCACCTTCTTGTCTTCATCTGTGAGGGCATTCAGCGCAGGCACTTTCCCGTCAAAATATTTCTGGGTAAGCACCAGGGTGCGGTTCACGAAGTTTCCGAAGATGGCCAGCAGCTCATTGTTATTCTTGGCCTGAAAATCTTTCCAGGTAAAGTCATTATCCTTGGCCTCGGGGGCATTGGCGGTGAGGGTATACCTCAGCACATCCTGTTTCCCCGGAAATTCCTCCAGGTATTCATGCAGCCATACAGCCCAGTTCCGTGATGTGGAGATCTTCTCGTTTTCCAGGTTCAGGAACTCAAATGCCGGCACATTATCGGGAAGGATATAGCTCCCCTCCTGCTTCAGCATAGACGGGAAGATGATGCAATGGAAGACGATGTTGTCTTTCCCGATAAAATGGATCAGCCTGCTTTCCTCATCTTTCCAATAGGGCTCCCAATCATTGCCTGTTTCTGCAGCCCATTCCCGCGAAGCGGAAATATAACCAATAGGGGCATCAAACCAGACATAGAGTACCTTTCCATTCGCATCTTTCAATGGCACCTCCACTCCCCAGTTCAGGTCGCGGGTTACAGCGCGGGGCTGAAGTCCATGGTCGATCCATGACTTACATTGCCCATAAACATTGGGTTTCCAGTCTTTTTTATGTCCTTTGATGATCCAGTCGCTGAGCCAGCCTTCATACTTATCCAGCGGAAGGTACCAGTGTTTGGTCTCCTTTTGCACAGGCACATTACCCGTAAGAGCGGATGTTGGATTTATCAGTTCAGAAGGGCTGAGCGAGGTACCACAATTTTCACACTGGTCGCCATATGCCTTTTCATATCCGCAGCGTGGGCAGGTTCCGGTGATATAACGGTCGGCCAGGAATTGATTGTTATCTTCATCATAATACTGCATGGATGTTTTTTCCATGAATTCCCCTTTATTATAAAGGTTTGTGAAGAACTCTGATGCCGTTTCATGATGTATGGGTGCGGAGGTTCTGGAGTATACATCGAAGGTGATACCAAAGTCGGCAAAGGACTTTTTAATGATAGTATGGTATTTGTCGACGATCTCCTGCGGGCTCACCCCCTGCTGTTGTGCCTTGATTGTGATGGGCACACCATGCTCATCCGAACCACCTATGAAGAGCACATCGGTCCCTTTCGACCTCAGGTATCGCACATAGATGTCGGCCGGCACATAAACCCCTGCCAGGTGCCCGATATGAATGGGCCCGTTTGCGTACGGAAGAGCAGATGTAACCGTATATCTTTTAAAGTTTTTCTTTTTATTTTCCATTTTCCCCGCTGAATTGAATGCAAAGATATAAATTTGTCTTATCCTCCGTAGCTTTTCAGCCTCTGCACAAGGCTTCGGCTTATAATAAGCGAAGGAGGATTAACTCAATAATACATTGCGTTTATGATCCGTCCTACAGACTTGAAACACGCTGATAAAGTCGGCATTGTGGCGCCGGCCAGAAAGGTGAGCCGTGAGGAGATGGCGCCTGCCATCGCCATGCTTCGGCAATGGGGATATGAAGTAGTTGAGGGAAAACACCTGTATGGAGACCTGCATCAGTACTCCGGATCGGAGAAAGAGCGTGCATCTGATTTCCAGGCCATGCTTGACGACCCTTCCATCAGGGCGATATTCTGTGCGCGGGGTGGATATGGTTCTGTCAGATTCATAGATCAGCTGGATTTTTCGAGCTTCCGGAAAAACCCCAAATGGGTAGTTGGATATAGCGATATCACCGTATTCCATTCACATATTAGCAGGCATTTCGGCATTCAGACCCTGCATGGGGCCATGCCGATCAACTTCCCTGCCGATAAGCAGATGAATGTCAGCCTCCAAAGCATGAAGGATATACTTGAAGGGAGGCTCCCTGAACATAAGGTGGAGCCACACCCCTTCAACAGGGCAGGCCGGGCTGAGGGAGAGCTGTGTGGAGGGAACCTTTCCATGCTTTACAGCCTGACCGGGACAGCATCCGATATAGATGCGGATGGGAAAATCCTGTTTATAGAAGACCTCGACGAATACCTCTACCATATCGACCGCATGATGATGAACCTGAAGCGTTCAGGAAGGCTGGAAGGCCTTGCCGGACTGGTAGTTGGAGGCATGAATGACATGAACGACAATACTGTCCCATTCGGTAAAACAGCGTATGAGATCATTGCTGAGACAGTAGCTGTTTATAATTTTCCTGTAATTTTTTCCTTTAAAAGTGGGCACATTTCCGAAAATTTGGGATTAATCATTGGGGGGAATGTTGAAATGGAGGTTGGGGAACACTCTTCCCTGAGATTCTTGAAGTAAAACTCTCCCATTAGTCATTTCGAGTGAAACGAGAACTAAGCGAAGCGTTCTCATGAGCGAAGCGAGTAAATCTATACCAATTCACATAAACATATTTCTCACATTCGTTCGAAATGACAATTTAATTAATCAAATGGAAAAAATATGGCTGAACACAATGAACTTGGAAAAAGCGGGGAGGATTACGCTTATGAGTACCTTTTAAAGAAAGGCTTTGAGATCCTCGAAAAAAACTGGCGGCATAGCAAGGATGAAGTCGATATGATCGCCATGCACAACAACTACCTGGTGATCATAGAGGTGAAAACCAGAAGCAACCTCTATTTCGGTGAACCCCAGATCTTCGTAAACAAAAGGAAGCAGGCTTATATGATCAGGGCTGCCAATGCTTATATCATGAAGAACGACATCCACCTGGAGACACGCTTTGATATCGTATCGGTGATCCTTAACGGAAGCCGGATGAGCATTAAGCATATCGAGGATGCGTTTTATCCAACATTGTAGGGACGAGGGACGAGGTGCGAGGTGCGAGG
>QMPN01000391.1 GCA_003648575.1 Bacteroidota bacterium | reverse complement strand
AACTGGTCGAAGGCGGTGGTGAAAATGATCTCAAAATTTATTTCATCCAGTTCTTCAAGCATCCTGAAACCACTGCCATCAGGCATCTGGATGTCTAAAAAGATCACATCCGGTTGATGCTCCCGGATCACCTCAAGGCCTCCACGATAGCTATCGGCTTCAGCCACTACCTGCACATTCTTGCAGTAACGGTCGAGCATGCTGCGAAGGGTTTCCCTGGAATGCTTTTCGTCTTCGATAATGATGCCCCTGATCATATCTTCGTTTTAAATAAAAATCTGCTCTTTGTGATGTAAAGTTATGAATGTTTCTCAGAGCAACAAACAATGTGATGCTTATTTAGAAAAAGGCCGTCTAATCATCGAGATAGAGGATGTTGATCTCTACCCTTGTCCCGGATGCCTGGCCTTTGTCATCATAAAGGTCGATCACCTTCACCGCAAACTTTTCCTTATTCTGCTTATTAAGGATCTCCAGCCGTTCTTTGGTGATAAGCATCCCCCGCGATTTTCTCTTTATCCCTGATTTGTCGCGAATCTCCTGGGCCTTTTTACGGCCAATGCCATTGTCTTCAACAGTGCAGAAGATGAAGCTCTTTTGCAGTTGCAGCTCAAGTTTGATATGTCCGCCTTTGCCTCCATGCACCAGTCCGTGAATGATAGCATTTTCCACAAAAGGCTGGATGATCATGGGAGGGATTTCCATAAACTCGTCATCAATCTCATCATCAACCTCAATGGTATAATCAAATTTATTGTCGAAACGCAAACGCTCTATATCTATATAATGCCCAACAGCTTTCAGCTCGTCTTTTACAGGTATGCTCGACTCCCTTGAGTTTGTCAGGATCAGGCGCATCAGCTGAGAAAATTTTGAAAGGTAATGGATGGCCTTATCTGTGTTGTTTGCAATCACAAAGCTTTGAATGGCATTGAGCGAATTGAAAATAAAGTGTGGGTTCATCTGCAGCTGCAAGGCCTTTTGCTGAACGTCAAAAAGTTCTTTCTCTATTGCAAGTACTTTTTTCTCCACCTCGTGTTTCTTTTTTATCATCCTGATCCGCCAGTAAATGAACGACCAGAGGATAGCAAAGATGAGTGCACCAAAGAGTACTCTGAAAATGAGTGTATCCCACCAGGGAGGCAGGATAATGATATGCAGGGAGGTGCCTTCTTCGTTCCAGATTCCGTCATTGTTTGATCCTTTTACCCGGAAAACATAGCTGCCCGCACTCACCCTCGTATATTCAGCGATCCGGCGGCCGGCATCCCTCGAGTTCCATTCTTCATCATAGTTTTCGAGCATGTATGCATATTTGTTCTTGGCGGGATTTGTAAAATCTAATGCTGAGAACCCGATGGAAAAGAAGTTGTCGTCATAATTCAGGCGGATGGTATCCCCATTGCAAAACTCCTGCTTTACCTGTACGTTCAGTTTTTTGAACGAGGTAATCACAATACGGGGCGGATCCTCATTCAGGGTGATCTCCTCCGGGTAGAAACTGTTAAAGCCATCCATCCCGCCGAAAAACATTTCGCCATCTTTAGCATGGAACCAGGCACCTCCATTAAATTCATTTCCTTGCAAACCGTCATTAATATCATAATTAACAAATTCTCCTGTGGCCGGATTGAATTTTGATATGCCCCAGTTTGTCGTCAGCCAGAGGTTGCCGTTCTTATCTTCCAGGGTGATATATACCACATTGTTGGGCAGGCCATTCTGTTCGTCTAGGTGTAAAAATCGTTCACGCATGGGGTCAAAATGATTCAGTCCTCCACCCATGGTACCGATCCAGAAATTACCCTGGCTGTCCTCATATATGCCAAAAATGGCATTGGCGCTGATGCTATAAGGCTCTTCAGGATCTGAGATATAGGAAATAAAAACATCCTCGTCCGGATCATATCGGTTTAAGCCATTATTTGTGCCAAACCATAAAATATTCTCATTATCCTCATAAATGATCCAAACAAGATCATTGGAAATACTGGCTGAATCCCTGGGGTCATGCACCCATGATCTCATACCTTCTTTTTCCGGATGAAAAGCATTGACCCCTCTGCCGGAACCTACCCATATATTTCCCTCTTGATCTTCGGTGACCCAGAGGAGGTTGTTGTCGTTCAGGGCGTTTAGATCATCAGTATCTGCCGTATAATGGGTGTATTTTCCGGTGGAAGGAGCATACCTGAACAAACCATCACTATCGGTGGCTATCCATATGTTCCCGAGGTGGTCTTTATGTATGGATCGTATTCGCACATCTGCCAGGTCGGTAAAGGGGTCGATCATATGGTGCAGACGGCTGTACCTGCCTGTTTTACGATCCAGGATGTTCACACCTTCGCCTGTTGCCAGCCAGATCAGGCCGTCATCATCTTTGAAAATAGCGTGGATCACATTGCTGCTTAAAGAATATGGATCGTCCGGATCACGGTTGTAATAATCGAATTTACTGAGGCCAGTGTGGACCTTGTTCACCCCTTTATAGGTCCCGATCCAGACCGAACCCATGTCATCCTCATAGATACAATTTACATCATTATTGCTCAGGCTGGTCGGTTTGCCTGTATGGCTGTAAGGGGTGAATATTTCTTTTTCCCGATCGAATATATTCAGCTTATCATGGGTTCCAATCCAGAAGATCCCGTGGGAGTCTTCAAAAATGGTTTTCACGGCATTGTTGCTCAGACTGCCTGGATCGCTGTGGTCATGATAATATTGCTTAAAACCGGCATGCTCCCCAAGGAAAAGATTTAATCCATTCTCAGTGCCGATCCACAGCCTTCCGTCCCTGTCTTCATAGATATCGTTGACAGTATTGCTGCTGATACTGCTATTATCATATGGATAATGAAAGTGAGGGGTGAAAATTTCGGTGGAATCGTCAAATTTAAAGAGGCCGAAGCGGGTGGCGATCCACAGGTATCCTTTGCTGTCCTGAAATACTTTATTGATCCAATTTGTTCGTATACTGTCAACTTCTGCAATATTGAAATTGAAGCGTTTGTAAACCTGGTTTTCCTTATCGTACCTGTTTAGGCCCTGAATCGTACTTATCCAGAGGTAACCTTTCTCGTCCTGGCAAATATTGTTCACCGTATTATTGCTCAGGCTGTTTTTTTCACCGGGAATATGTTTGATTACCGTAAATGTTTTTGTTTTTCTGTCAAAGCGGTTTAAACCATCCTGTGTCCCGACCCAAATCACACCCTCCTCATCTTCCAGCAGGGTATTGATGGTGGGGTTGCTCATCCCATCCAGCTTATTGTAAATGGTGAAATCATATCCGTCAAACTGGTTCAGCCCGTCCCATGTCCCAAACCACATGAACCCCTGCTCGTCCTGCAAAATGGTATTGACCATGTTCTGGCTCAGGCCCTTTACCCTTTTAATATTTTCAGTCTTGAAATTCTCAAAACTCACATCACGAAATTCCTGTGCCATGACATTAGAGCAAAGGCTTGCCACAAGGATGACACCCGCCATCAGCCTGGAATATGTTTGTTTAATTTCCATCGCAGGACTTGGATTTTTTCCTTTTAAAAGTGCGATCTATCCATGAGGTACTACGTCGACGGTTGTTCTGCTTAGCGCGTTTTTTTGAATTCTTCATCATCGCCTGGGTTTCATTT
>QMPN01000390.1 GCA_003648575.1 Bacteroidota bacterium | reverse complement strand
TGAAACAGTGAAACAATGAAACAGTGAAACAATGAAACAATGAAACAGTGGAACAGTAAAACAGTGAAACAATGAAACAATTCACCCCTCAACTAAGTAAAACTACGTAGGTAAGAATAGATATTATCACTTAGGAACTTAACGTAGCTTAATATCTACTTTTGAAAAAAGGGACTATAAGGCAAACAAACTTAATCTGATATAAGCATTATCAAACCTATGAGGAAACTTACTTTATTACTGTGTTGCATAGCATTTGCAGCAACCCAGCTCGTTGGTCAGTCAGTGACTAACAAAAATGCCCTGAATGAATTCTCACAACAGAAAGCGGCTGAATTTCAGCTTAAAAAGGCAGAAGCTTTAAGCTACGCAGAGCAGAATAAGCTACCATTTCTCATCGACAATGATGAGCTGCTGATGGAGCTGATGTATATTGATGATCACGGTCAGCCACAATACTATATCACCAATAATTCGAATGCATCTGCAAGTGTTTCTACTAACAAGGTAAACACGGGTGGTGGCTACGGTTATTCACTGGATGGAAATGGTATGACGGTTCATGAATGGGATGGCGGTGCCGTGCTTTCCACTCACCAGGAATACAGCGGCAGGGTTGTGATGGGCGATGGTGTTACAACTACCCATTATCACTCTACGCACGTTGCGGGTACTATGATCGCCTCAGGTGTTGTTGCCAATGCCAAAGGGATGGCCCCAAGCGCCAGCTTACGGGCTTTCGACTGGAATAGTGATGAGTCGGAAATGGCTTCAGAAGCAGCCAATGGTGCCCTCATTTCTAACCACTCCTATGGTTACGGTCGTGGCTGGGTATATAACGGTTCAAGCTGGTCGTGGTATGGAAATACCAGCATCAGCACCCAGGAAGATTATCTTTTCGGATTTTATGACAGCCAGGCCCAGGATTGGGATCTGATCGCAGCAAATGCTCCCTATTACCTGATCTTTAAATCAGCCGGTAATGACAGGGGTGACGGGCCATCAAATCCCCCTTATCCTCTCGATGGGCCATACGATTGTGTATCGCATGCGGGAATAGCAAAGAATGTTATGACTGTTGCAGCTGTTGAAGATGTCAGCGGCGGATATTCCACACCCTCCAGCGTAGTGATGAGTTCTTTCAGCGCCTGGGGACCGGCAGATGACGGACGCATCAAACCTGATATCTCTGCCAATGGTGTGAGCCTCTATTCAACAGATAATGATAACAACACAGACTACACTTCGCTGAGTGGTACCTCCATGGCAACACCTTCTGCTGCCGGATCAGCCATTCTTCTGCAGGAACATTATGAGGACCTGAACGGAACGGGCAACTTCATGCTGGCATCTACACTGAAAGCAGTCATCCTCCATTCGGCTGATGAAGCCGGAAGTAATGCTGGCCCCGACTACTCTTTTGGCTGGGGGCTGATGAATACATTGGCTGCCGCCGATGTGATCGCAGATGATGCATCACTCAACACCATAGAAGAAATTACACTCAATGCCGGTGGAAACTATCAGCGTACTGTAACTGCTGATGGTACTCAGCCATTACAGATCACGATTGTCTGGACAGATGTTCCGGGTACTCCTGTGGGAGCTTCCCTCGATCCCTCAGATCCAATGATCATAAATGAACTTGACCTCAGGATAACGCAAGCTTCGAATACATACTATCCATGGAAACTCGACAGGAATAATCCTTCTTCCGCTGCTACAAGAAGTGGCGAAAATAATGTAGATAATGTTGAGATGGTTACCATCGACAATCCTGTTGCAGGAACCGACTACACCATTGTAGTTGATCATGATGGTACATTGTCAGGAGGTTCGCAGGTGTTTTCATTGGTTGTGACCGGCATCGGAACAGCAACCCCCATGCCTCCGGTAGCTGACTTTTCTGCTGATAACACAAGTCCGCTCACAGGAACAACAGTGAGCTTTACCGATCTTTCTACCAATGGCCCAACAGGCTGGACATGGTCATTCAGCCCATCCACGCACACCTATGTGAACGGAACTACTTCGTCTTCTCAGTTCCCACAGCTAACTTTCGATGTAGCAGGAAGCTATGATGTGACCCTCGTGGCCACAAATGCACATGGTACCGATAATGAAGTGAAAACTGCATATATCAACGCAAGTGATCCCTTACCATTCAGCCTGCCATGGACGGAAGACTTTGAAGGTGCGATCACCACAACATATACAGCCAATTCAGCATCGCTCAACGGCCTGCCGGACTGGAGCTATGAAAAGACATCTAACGGTCGACTGAGGTTTACAGCAGGAAGCAGTTTCTACCTCTCGGGAAGCCATGCCGCCACCCTTGATGCTGATCCATCGGGCTCATATTCCGTGAATTACCTTACTTCTACCCTAAACCTTTCATCCTATGCTTCTTCGCAAAACCTGGAGTTGTCATTTAACTTTATGCACCATGGAGAGGAATCGCATAGCAACGACAGGGTGTGGATCAGGGGGAGCAAAACTGATACCTGGGTCGAAATATACGACCTGTATTCCAACCGTGGTACTGCAGGGGTATGGAACTATGTGAATCAGATTGATATTGATGCCCTGCTCAGCGCAGCGGGACAATCACTCACAACTACCTTCCAGATCCGTTTCGGGCAGGAAGATAATTACCCGGCGACAAGTACTACCGCCAGTGATGGATTTTCTTTTGATGATATTACTATCAAAGAGATCGATCAGAGCGCATATATCATCAGCAGCTTTCCATACTCACAGAGTTGGGAAGACGGTATCGGCCTCTGGACACAGGGAACAAGTGACGATTTTGACTGGAGCAGGAACAGCGGAGGAACACCTTCGAGCTCAACAGGACCCTTAAGTGCGCATGACGGAAGCTGGTACATGTTTACTGAGTCGTCAAGCCCAAGGGTTAATGGGGATGAAACTCACCTTGAAGCCACCTTTGACTTCAGCTCACTTCAATCTCCTGAGCTTTCTTTCTATTACCATATGTTCGGCGTCTCTATTGCTTCTCTCCATGTAGATATTTATGACGGCAGCTGGCACAACAGTGTCTGGTCGGCCACAGGTCCTCAGCAGAATGCACAAGGCGATCCGTTTGAGCAAGCTATTATAGATATGTCTGCCTACGGTGGACAGAATAATATAGTAGTTCGCTTCAGGGGAATTGTAGGCAGTGGCGCAGGATCGACTTATTACAGCGATATTGCCATTGACCTGATAGAAGTAACAGGAAGCACCGGACCGGCCTCTCCGGTGGCAGAATTTTCAGCCAATACGCTGGATATTGCCCTGGGAGGGAATATACAATTCACGGACCTGAGTACAAATAATCCTACCGAATGGTCATGGGTCTTTGAAGGAGGAACACCCGCAAGCAGCACGGCTCAAAACCCGAGTGTTAGCTATAATACTGCAGGAACATTCACCGTTACGCTCACAGCTACAAACACCGCCGGTTCTGACGTAGAAACAAAGACAGGATATATCACTGTACATATACCACCGGTTGCTGATTTCTCTGCCGGGAGCACTACGATAGATGAAGGCGGTACTGTGAATTTCACCGATCTTTCGGTAAACAATCCTGATGCCTGGTCCTGGACTTTTGAGGGTGGAAATCCGGCAACGAGTAATG
>QMPN01000389.1 GCA_003648575.1 Bacteroidota bacterium | reverse complement strand
GGGGATAAGCTGGCCCTCTGCGGAAACTCCGGCAGGTCACCAAAACCTCACCTCCACTTCCAGGTGCAGGCCGACCCCTATATCGGCTCACCAACCATAGATTATCCCTTTGCCTTTTATATGCTGAATGAGATCCCGGTATTTGAATTGAAAACCTTTTCAAGACCCGGACACCAAGACATCATTTCCAATATTGAAATCAACGACAGTCTGAACAATGCCTTCCACTTCGTGCCCGGGAAAAAAATGCAATTCAGGCTCATGACAGAAGGCGAGGAAACAGCTTCCATAGTCAGATTATCTGTGAAGGCCGATTCCTTCAACAACACCTATATTGCTGATGAAAACGGAAACTCAAAAGCATGGTTTCGCACTGAAGCAGGCATGACCTATTTCACACACTTCGAAGGAAATAAAAAGTCATTCCTGTATCTATTCTACCTGGGACTATACAGAAGTGTTTCAGGCTTCTACCAGGGCCTCAAACTCCACGACAGCTTCACCCTGAGTATGATCTCCGGAAAAAGAGGTATGTTCATCCAGGATTTCGTTGCGCCCTTCTATACTTTTCTGAGTGCCGAATATGAGATGGAATACCTCAAGCTAGAGGATGAGTTATCTAACAACAAGGTGATATTCAGGTCGCTGGCAACGGTAAAATCAGGGAAAAGGATTCGTAAAGCCTTCGATTTCTGGTTTGAAGTGGAGAATGGACGCATCAATAAAATGTATATCAACACAGTATCTGCCAATATTGAAGCTACATGGGAAGAAGCGGATTTCTGATCATCATATTCATATGCACACTGGCTACTGCCAATGCTCAAGAGGATTATAATTTCACTCAGATCGACTCAAGTACTTATGCCAATACCCTGTCTGAAAACTGGGATGAAGTGATCAGAATGGGGAATTATGCTCTTGATCATGAGCAGGATTATTTCTACCTCAGGCTCCGGATGGGTATTGCATATTTTCAAAAAAATAATTACCGGGCAGCAGCAAAGCATCTTGAAAAGGCTGTTGCGTTCAACCCTGATCATGGTCTGAGTAAGGATTACCTGTATCACGCTTATTTGTATTCAGGTCAACATGACGAAGCCGTATTCGTATCGGGGCAGATGAATGATAAAATGCGGGAAGTATCGGGTATAAACAACAAGCATGTGTTCAACTATATCTACCTGGCGACAGGCCCCGAAATAAGCAATAATATTGAAGATCATGAATTTGGAGACATGCCCCGCGGGCAATCGTACAGGCAGCAAGATCTCTATGGCAGCAGTTATTACACCCTCCTGGGAACTAAATTGCAGCTTCACCCCCGGGTGAGTGTGTATGTGGGGCTTTCCAATCTTATGATCTCAAAAAAAGCAAGCTTGCAATACAGATGGAACCGACCCGACTCCATTGTTGAATATGATTGGGGTTTTGAGAAGTTCTTACTGGCTCAGGCAAGCATAGAAACACAAACGTATGATTATACCCTCACACAATACAATGCCTACCTGAACGCAAATATTATTCTGGGCAAAGGTTGGTCCCTGAAACCGGCTTTGAACTACATTAATGTAGACACCAGGAGCATCAATATTGAAAACCAATCTAAAATTGTCAGTGATACAGCATTTTATAATTCTGACACCGACTCTATTGCCTATTTTAACTACCGTGATGTAAGTTTCGAGATGAAACCCACCCTGCTTACTTTAAACAATGTTGTGGTTTCCCTGGCACTAAAGAAAAAGATTTCCATTTTCGACCTGGGCCTGTTTGGTTCCTGGTCGAACCTGAACGATTTTAATCAGATTCAATTTGGATTTTCTGCCACCTACTTCCCCTTCGGCAACCTTGATTTTTATGGAAGCAGCATTTTCAAGGTACTTACTCAGGAAGATGAAACAAATCTTATCTTCAGTCAGATGATTGGGATGAAGCTTACTCACTTTCTATGGGCAGAAGGTTTTGGGGCCTTTGGGAATTTGAGTGGGACAAACGAATCTGATGCTTTAAGCGTTTATAATATCAGTGACGAGATTCACTTAAAAACGGGCATTAACCTTACCTTTGTCATATCATCTTCCGTACACCTGTCTGCCAGATATCAGTATCTGCAGAAAGAGGGGACGAGAACTATTTCTGGCATGGGCATTCCGGGAGGGATGAGAACAGAAGAACTAAAATATAATAATCACAGCATCATAGGAGGATTGAAATGGACCTTATAAAGAAGATATTGATACTGGCAGTGCTCATGTTCAGCATGACATGGATCTATTCTCAGGATACTGAAAGCCTGCAGGCAGCATTTGAAGAAAGTTATACATTTGAAACAGATGGCAATTATGCTGATGCCATCAAAATTCTCAAGACTACGTACGATCCATCGTCATATCATTTGAACGCCCGGCTGGGATGGCTGAGCTATCTTTCCGGTCAATTTACCGAATCAGCCGCCTATTATCAGAAAGCCATTGAGCTGAAACCCTATGCCTTAGAAGCCAGGTTTGGGCTCATCTACCCTGCTTCCGCCATGGGTAACTGGGCACAGGTGAAGGAGCAATATATAAAGATCCTCGAGCTGGATCCCCAAAATACCAAGGCCAATTATTATTTAGGCCTGATGCAATATGAGATCGGTGATTTTGGGCAGGCCATTAAACATTTCGAAAAGGTGGCAAATCTATACCCTTTCGATACAGAATCAGTATTGATGTTTGCCTGGTCGAACTTTCAGCTGGGCAAAACCCGCGAAGCGGAAGTGCTTTTCAATGAAGTGTTAATGCTGGATCCGGGAAATGAGTCGGCTAAAGAGGGATTGGGACTAATTAAGTAAGGGGAAGCTTTATTCAGTCTCAGATATGGAAGATGAAAAATATATCATACTAAATGAGCTCATCCAAAAGGATTTTCAGATGGATGAGGAAGAATCATTGATCTCGGAGGATGAGAGCCTTGATCCGGATACGCTGCATAAGAGACTTTCCATACTCGTTGCCTACCTCCTGGAAAATGATATGCACCGATTATTGAGCGCGATGTACAGGCTGGACGTGAGTGAAGCCAAATTTCATGAAGCCATGTACTCCGACAGCAAGCAGGAGGCGGCCATAAACATTGCCGATCTGATCATTGAAAGGGAGATGCAAAAGGTAAAAACACGCCTGCATTATAAGAAGCATCGAAAATTCTGGTTATTTTAGCCTTATCAAATTCTATCATGATGGGAGAATTCACATGGAATGAAATTCTTTTTGCATTCGGGCTGACCATGTTTGCAGGTTTGGCTACCGGGATCGGGAGTTTACTGGCCTTTTTCACCAAAAGGACCAATACCCGTTTCCTCTCGCTTGCACTTGGGTTCTCCGCCGGAGTAATGATCTACGTTTCCTTCGTTGAAATCTTTCCCAAGGCACGCGAGGAACTTTCAGCCAGCTACGGCGACACCTCCGGCTTCTGGCTTACTTCAGCCGCCTTTTTCGCTGGCATCCTCCTGATTGCCATCATCGATAAGATGATCCCCTCATTTGAGAACCCTCATGAGATCAGGATGGTGGAGGACATCAGTGAAGAAAAGGCAGGTCAGCAAAAGCTGATGCGCATGGGCCTGTTCACTGCCCTGGCCATTGCCATTCACAATTTCCCTGAGGGG
>QMPN01000388.1 GCA_003648575.1 Bacteroidota bacterium | reverse complement strand
CTCCTTTGTCCTTTAAATAATCTAATGGTCTATTGCTGCAATTTTGTTTCAACTTGTGTATTTTAACAGCCTACCATTTGTCTACACTTACATAACCTTCCTGTTCCATTTCTTCCAGGGGAATGCTAATATCCACCCCTCCTGCACGCTCTCCCTCGAGTAACATTGAGATGCGGACGTCTTGTTCGCCCCATCCCTTATTAAACGCATGCAGTAATTCCTGGAGGGTCATACCGATCATGTTCAGGGGGACCTGATGCTCCCTTCCCAAGGCAATTGCCTGATCCATATCTTTGATTGCCAAGTGAAGCGGCATGCTAGCAGGATCAAAGCGATTCTGAAATACCGTGTCCGGTAGTGTCTGACGCCATAGTTCCCCCGTTCCGACCACACTATCTCTGAAAACCCGCCATAACGCTACCGGCTTCACACCTGCTTTAACCCCCACTGTCATGCATTCGGCAATGAGGAGCTGGTAAGTGTAGAGCATAGCAACCTGAATATTTTTGCTTATGCAACCGCTGCCGATCTTCCCGACGTAACTTACACGGTCACCGATGACATTGAAAACCGGTTTACACTTTTCGAAAACATCTTCGTCGCCGCCCACCATTACAGCGAGCTTTCCGGCCCAGGCAAGGGGCGGTCCGCCGCTTATAGGCGCATCCATCACATGGGCGCCCTTTTCCTTGAAGGCTTCATAGATTTTACGGATCACCTCTGGAGGTATCGTCGAAAAGTCAATGTATACCCCGCCGGGTTTTATGCCTTCGATAATGCCGTCTTTTCCCAGCGCCAAAGATTCCACATCCTTAGGACCGGATACGCAGGTGAATACCATTTCACTGACTTCGGAAAGACTCCGGGGGTTGTCAGCCCAACCTGCCCCTCTTTCAATAAAGGATTTTGCAGCTTCCGGTCTGCGAGCGTGTATGATCAGTGAATGCCCTGCCTTCATGAGGTTATCCACCATCCCGCTACCCATATTACCCAAACCAATAACACCAATGTTCATGAAAGACTCCTTATATTTTGTCGAATCGACCGCCATCGATAGGAATTACCGCTCCCGTAATAAATGATGACTCATCTGAAGCAAGGAATGCAGCCAGGGCAGCTATATCTTCAGGATTGCCGACTCTGCCCAGCGACGTGATGCTTGCCCTTTGAGCCATAAAAGCCTCGTATTCCTGAGGAGTCATCCTGATACGCTCAAGTTCAGTCAAAATAGTTCCCGGAGCGATGGCGGTTATGCTGATGCCATATCTGCCCAATGCACGAGCCGATGCCTTTGTAAATTCAATGATACCTGCCTTCGCTGCCCCGTAGCTGGTCATAAGCTCATCAGTGGTCCCTAATCCCGCACTTGAGGACATGTTGATAATCCTGCCGGATTCCTGCACGACCATATGCCTGGCAACCGCCTGAGTGCACAGAAATGCGCCTTTGAGGTTTACATCGATAACCCTGTCCCAATCTTCCTCTCTCATTTCAAGTAGCGGCGAACGAAGTATGATGCCTGCATTGTTGACCAGTATGTCTACTTTTTTGAATTTGCTGATCGCTGCCGATATCATATCCTCAACATCCTGCTTATTGGAAACATCAGCTTTAACTGCCAGGGAAGCACGGCCTAACTCCCGCACTTCCTTGGATACAGCGTCAATATTCTCGGTTGAGATGTCACAGATCACAATATCGGCACCTTCCCTGGCAAAACGCAAAGCGATAGTTTTACCGATCCCTCGGCCTGCTCCAGTGATAATTGCTGTTTTGCCATAAAGAATACCATCCATAATTTTCCTCTCCTTGTCAGGCTATTGGTTATAAGCACGGTTAGATATTAAACAAATATCAATAGCCCATATTACGTTTGCCTAAATCCAACTGTTACCTTACCAGATGCCTGTAGGTGACAATATCAATTAATTCCTGGAGATCCGGTTCGTTATCCATGTTCAGGATGATGTCTTTAGTCCGCTCAATATGGGCCGGCGAAAGTATTCCTTTACAGTACTTACAATAAATCTCCACGACCTGGTCCATGCTCAAAGGATATTTCGTTGCTCCATAGGGCTGATCCAAAGCACCAGTGAGAACTTTCCCGTTCCTGAGTTTCACATCAACCCGGCCTTCTCCGGAATAGTATCTTTTCGGATACTCTGGATGATACTGAACTTTTACCTTTTTCCTTAACTCAGCTATTGCCGGATCATGTACGGCAGCCTCGGTACAAGTCCCAAGACCGCATTCCCCGTGTAACATCTGGGATGCAAGTATATGCTGAATGCTGAAACGGCTGTCTTCTGCATTCTTCGGTTCGGACCGATCCACAATTGCCCGCAACTCATCGAAATGTACCACGACTTCCTTGATGTCGTCATTTTTAATTTTGCTGTTTTTCATCAAATCATTGAGAACATCGACATAATTATGAGTAAAGAAGCAGAATCCCCACTTTTTGATCCATGTATTATTCGTATAATAGGGAGCCTGTCCCAGTCCTTCAGTCATTTTATCGAACTGGATGTTTTTATCACCACCGGTGAGCATATCCAAGGATTTCGCTATCACAGGGTTGCTTGATGCTCCGGCCTTGGCAATAAGGGCAATGGTAACAGCATTGCGGCAAACCGTAGCAGATTCCCAGAAATGAGCATCAGTACCCCAAGTGTGGATATATCCCAATCCTTGAACCATAGCCAATCCAAAAGCCGCCATCGTCTGTTCTTTCGTCAATTCATATGCTTTGGCGCAGCAGGCTGTTGCACCGTATATACCTATAAACGGCAAGTTACATATTCCAATGGCATCTGTTCCTTCTGCAGCCCACATGGCAATTCTGTTCTGCATTTCCTGACCTACATACAAGGCCACGATTGCGTCCTGCCCCGAAAGCTTGCATTTCTCGGCAACGGTCAACAGGGCTGGCCATGTTGTAACATCGCTGATACCACCGCCGGGAAACTGATCATCCTCCATTTCCGAGGCATGCCCAAAAAAACCGTTGAGCAGTGCCGCCTGTTCCACATCCGTTTTGAAACCACAGCCGTACACCCCACACTCCGGCTTTCCAAGATTACTTTTGGCATATTGAAGAATCTTTTTGGAAGTAGGGGCTGTCGAACCTACTAAAATTCCCATTACCTCTTTCAACGTCAACTTTTTAACTTGTTCAATAACACTTTTGTCTAAATCCCTAAACTCTGTATCCACAACAAATTCTGCAAACCGCTTCGCAATTTCCATTCGCTCACCTCGCTTATTTATTTTTATCCTCAGTCAGATTATGCTTTTAGTCACGAAAAGTATGAAAAAAAGCACGGTAAATTTATTCTAATATCAAGACGTCTCAACATGGCAGCTATTCCAAGTCATTTTAAATAACGTCCATAGGACTCCTCTAAATCGCAGGTCAAATCTAAATATTTTTTCATTTAATATATCTCCCTCATAAAAAAAATTTAAAGTTTAATAGTATATTTAACTTAGGTCTTAATTAAATCCTTATAAGATCTCTATAGGATCTTATTTAGGTTGTCAAGAAAAAATACGGGATTATAACCCAAAAAAAGGCTCATGCCATTGAATGACATGAGGCTATGGCCAGTTTCAGATTAAAGACGCCACCATTTTTCGATCTTCGGAGTTGAAGG
>QMPN01000387.1 GCA_003648575.1 Bacteroidota bacterium | reverse complement strand
TCAGCCCTACACAGGCCGGCCTTGAAAACCTGTCAAGGGAAGGCTTCCCCGAAAACTCAACTCCGCCTTACAATGTTGACCACCCCGGAGTGTTTCATTGCGGTGACGTGATGTACGATAATGCACTGTTCTTCTCTGAAATTGCTGAGCAGCAAACCGGCATATTAAAGAAACTCGGCCTGACAGGAAAAAGCTTTATCCTTTCTACCATCCACCGTGATAACAATACAGATATCGCTGAACGCCTGAATGCCATTTTTTCTTCCATACTGAGAATTGCAACAGATCACGGGGAAACCATTGTATTGCCGCTTCATCCCAGGACTTTGAAAATGATTGACAGGCATCTTGACAACACTTTACTTGATGGCATCCGCTCATCAAAAAATATAATAATGATCCCGCCGGTGTCCTTTTTGGAGATGATCATGCTGGAGAAGCATTCATCCATGATCATTACCGATTCAGGAGGGGTCCAGAAGGAATCTTACTTCTATCACAAGCCCTGCATCATTTTACGCCCGGAAACCGAATGGGTAGAGATCGTGGAAAACGGCAGTGCGGTGATCGCTGATGCCGACCCGGAAAAAATACTTTCGGCTTATCAACACTTCCTCGAAAACCCACCTGCCTCTTTCCCTCCCCTTTATGGCGATGGCAGGGCGGCATGGTTTGTTTGCGAAACCGTGTTAAATACTTGGAGTACTTGAAGTACTTGGAGTACTTGAAGTTATTGCTTACTGCCTACTGCCTACCGCCTACTGCCTACCGCCTCATTTATTATCCTAAACATTTGTTATTTAGGGAAAATATGGTAATTTTGCACTCCGTTTTTGAGAAACGGGAAAAATAAAATTCAATAAATAACAAACTGAAACATGAACCAGTACGAAACCGTTTTCATTATGACTCCCGTTTTGTCTGCTGAACAGATGAAGGAAGCGGTTGATAAGTATCGGGATCATCTCAAGTCGAAAAAGGCTGAGATGGTGCTCGATGAGAGCTGGGGTTTGAGGAAACTCGCCTATCCCATCCAGAAAAAATCAACCGGGTTCTATCATCTTTTGGAATACAAAATTGATGGAGAAGAACTACAGGAATTTGAATTAATGTATAAAAGGGATGAGTGTATTCTTCGTTTCCTTACTGTGAAACTGGATAAGCATGCCATTGCATACAATGAAAAGAAAAGGAAAAAAGCTGCGGAAGAAAAAGCCGCCGAACAAGATTCCTGATCCTTTACAAACCTTTAAACAATTAAAACAATGGCACAAAACAGTGGTGATATTAAATATCTGACTCCCATAGCAGTCGATACCAAGAAGAAAAAATACTGCCGTTTCAAAAAAAGCGGTATCAAATACATTGACTATAAGGATGCTAACTTCCTTTTAAAATTTGTTAACGAACAAGGTAAGATCCTTCCACGGAGGATCACAGGAACTTCAACCAAGTATCAGAAAAAAGTGGCCCAGGCTGTGAAGCGTGCACGCCACCTTGGCCTGATGCCATATGTTGCTGACCTTTTAAAATAGGAGGATAAAAAATGGAAGTTATTCTTAAACAAGACATACCCGGACTGGGATATAAAAGCGACCTTATTACCGTTAAAAACGGATATGCAAGGAATTACCTGATCCCAAAGGGGCTTGCAGTACTGGCAACAGAATCCAGCAAAAAGGTTCTTGCCGAAGATAAAAAGCAAAAAGCCCACAAAGAAGAAAAGATCCTGAAAGAAGCTGAAGAGCTGGCAAAAGGACTGGAAGCATTGAAAATCAAGATCGCAGCCAAAGCCGGTACTTCCGGAAAGATCTTCGGTTCTGTCAATGAGATTCAAATCGCGAATGCGATCAAGGAACAACATAAGTTTGATATCGACAGGAAAGACATTTCCGTTGATGGAGAGTCGATCAAGGAACTTGGCGAATACATTGCCAAGATCAGGCTTCACAAGGATGTAGTTGTTGATTTGAAATTTGAAGTATACGCAGAATAAAGCATTAAGCTTATCATACTAATTGAAAGTCATTTTGGGCACATGCGTGAAATGACTTTTTTTTAGTATTCCTACCCCTGGTTAAAGGTTATAAAGAAGTTTGCCAGGAAATTCCAGAGTGTAACCACACAGATGGCAAAAAACTTTGCCACATAGAAGTTGATCTTGAATCTGCTGACGATCAACCACAGTATCAGGTTATTGATTCCAAGCCCAATGATGGAAATGATGAGAAATTCGGTATATTCAAGAGCAATATCAGGATTATCGCTTTCAAAAGTCCATACCCTGTTGAGAATATAATTCGTGCTTGCCGCTATCGTGAAGCCGATGGAGTTTGCCACATACTTCTGAATTTTAAAGATCTCCTTGAAGAGGTATGTAAAGGCATAATCAACAAGAAGCCCGGAGAAGCCGACAGCAGCAAACTTCAGAAATTTCAATATAAAAGATGTGTTAAGAAAGTCGAACATGCCAGCTCAATAATTCGCTAAGATATAAAAACGAAATGATTGTCTTAAAGTTGTACCGGGAATACAGGTATTTTTGCCATCCTTGATCAACTGTGGCCGGGATGAAGCCCATGGAATAGAACGACAGCCCATGAAAGCACAAGATCACTTGATATCATCAAAACATACACCGGTAACGTCTTCGCTTAACTCCCACAGGTTTCGCCTGGCACCCGGATCGTATGAGAAAGCTGAAGGTTCAGCTTGTTTACTTTCTGAGAAATATTTTCCTGTGGTGGCAGACAGGGATCCGTGGGAAGCAAGGTGCACAGATGTCCTGCAACCCTTGTCGACCGAGCTGCCGGATATCCCAAAGCCTTCATACAGAAGCTTTGTAGTGATCACTCCGGGGTGAAGGCTGTTGCTGGTGACAGCAGTCCCTTTCAGTCGTTCGGAAAGCTCAATGGAAAACAATACGTTGGCCAACTTCGATAGTGCATAAGCACTGTAATCAATATATGTATTTATCTCCTGAATATCGTCAAAGTCAATTCGGGGGCTGTTAGTGTGGGCAACGGAACTAACGGTGATGATCCTGCCCTGTTCAGCCTTTTTAAGCAAGGGCAGCAATTGCAGGCTCAGGGCAAAGTGAGCCAGGTGGTTTACTGCAAAGGTCATTTCATAGCCATCTGTGGAGAACAACTGCCCGCGTGTGAAAACGCCTGCATTGTTGATCAGCACATCAAGTTTTTCATGGCTTTGCATGACAGAGCCGGCAAGTTTTTTAACCTGAGACAGGGATGCCAGGTCAGCATTTTCATAGCTTACTGAACCGTTCCCGTTTATGCTCTCTATTTCTGCCAGGGTTTCTTCTCCGTGGACATTATTTCTTCCATGAATAATGACCCTCGCGCCCATCTTTGCCAATTCGATTGCAGTTCTTTTGCCAATTCCATCTGTTGCGCCTGTGATCAATACCGTTTTACCTTTCATCACACTGAGTATTATTCTAACATAACAACAATTCCGGGGTATTGTTCAGGCTTTTGAGAAATCAATAAGTTGCAAACAACAATTAGCTCCAAAACAGGAATGCGATTCCCAATTTGGGATAAAAAGCAAGTATTCTAAAAACCTTAAAAGACTGATCTTACGCTCTTTAATCTAATGGCATCCTTTTTGTTATTTACCTACATGCCTTATAAAGATTTGGTTTTGTT
>QMPN01000386.1 GCA_003648575.1 Bacteroidota bacterium | reverse complement strand
TACCTTTCTTCAGGATCACTGCTGGTTGTAGGGTTGATAAACTCGTATTGTATATTATCGGAATAAACCCTGAATTCGTCCAGCATCTCCCTTGTGGCTCGTTGCAGCCTTTCGTAGCGAGGTGGCATAGAGCCTTCCAGGTACACCTGGAAATATACGATGTCGTCGAGCTGGCGGAGAAGAGCACGCGTGTCTTCACTAACAGTATAACGCTTTTCGGCAGTCAGGTCGAGGCGTGTAAACAGCTGCATGCTGATGATATTGACAAACACAATGATCACGATACCCAGGGCAAGCCGGATCCAGCTGCTACGTTTCTGGTTTATCTTTTTATTGCTCATTGTATTTACTCAATTATATTACCATTTCCTGCTAGCCAGCGAGAACCTCGTCAGCATCAGGAAGAATGCAATCACACTTATAAAATATATCAGGTCCCTGCTGTCGATCACCCCACGGCTGATCGAATCGTAATGAGATAAGATCCCCAGAGACGAGATGATCAGGCCAACATTACTGAAAATATCCAGTGGCCAGATAAATTCGAATCCCACATAAAAGAATGCCGAGATCAGCGCTGCCACGATGAAGGACACGATCTGGTTATCGGTGATGGATGAGGCAAACAAACCGATAGCCACAAAGGTGGCCCCCAGGAACAGCAGTCCGATATACGATCCCCACATGGCACCCGAATCGATATTGCCCGGCGGCAATCCCAGCTGATACACCGAATAATAATACACCAGCGTTGGCAGCAGGGCAAACACTACCAGGATTAGCCCGGCAAAAAACTTGGCCAGGATGATCTGCAGGTCTGTCAATGGCTGTGTGAGAAGCATCTCAATCGTGCCCCCTTTTTTCTCTTCCGCAAACATGCGCATGGTGATGGCCGGGATGAGGAAGAGGAATACCATGGGCGCTATGGCAAACAGGCCGTCGATGCTGGCATAACCGTTGGTGAGAATATTTTGTCCGAAGCTGATGACCCAAAGGAAAAAGCTTACCACAAGCAAGAAAACCACGATCACGATATACGCGATAAGTGAGCTTAAAAAGTTTTCGATTTCCTTACGCAGCAGTGCGAACATTTTTTATAATAAGGGTTTCTGAAACAAGGCGCTAAATTAGTGATTTTATTGCAAACGTGTTTAGCTAATTCTTAGTATGAGAGGGGGGATTGTTTCACTGTTTCACTGTTTCATGGTTTCACTGTTTCATGGTTTCACTGTTTCATGGTTTCACTGTTTCAGTGATGATGACAGTTATTTTGGAATCAGGTTTTCCAGTGAATCAATCTTGATATTTGCTTCCAGAATCCGCAAGTTCAATTTGTGGAGGTATTCTGAAAGCGAAACGCCACCGCCTTCCCAATTCAGATAAACATCATTTACCGTGAGTATCCCTTCCTTATTCAGGCTAAGGTTTCTGGTATCTATCAGGATATTGTTGGAATTATTCAGTTCCAGGAACACCTTGCTTTCATTGCCAAAAATGATCGATCGCACGTTTTCATCTGTATATGATGGAATAGAAAAGATAAGGTCACCTTCCCCAACTTTCCTGATGATTGCATCTCTGGGTTTTGCCAGATTTGAAAAATGTTCATCTCCCGAAGCTACTGCCAGCTCCAGTGCTCCATGATTTTCACTTACAACTTTTAAGAGGGGATCTTGGGGCTTGTATACTTCAAATGCTGTTCCGATCTTGTATGCCTGACCAACATATGCCTGTGTCAATGTATCCGGTTTTTCAGAGCCTATGTACTCGTTTGAATTCACCCCTGAATGAATACTCACTCTATTGCTCCAGAAAAGTTTAGAATATGCATAGTTTATTCCGAATGATATGCAGATGATCAGTAGCACATTCAGGATAATGAATAGAAACAAATGTTTGGTCTTTATATTGATCATAGGAAAAGAATAATGACGGTTAAGAAGACAAATTTAACAATTGAAATTAACATCGAAAATCACCAAATCGCTACATCGCTACATCATCAAATCGCTCAATCTTCACATCTTCTCCCCCTATCCGGAGGGAGACACAGAGGGGGGCTAATCGTGGAATTCCACCCTGACCGGATCATCGGGGTTGAGCCCAAGAAGGCTACCTGCTTTGCCGTTGTTCATGGCGATCTCGAGGTGGCCATTGCATCCAAAGAGGGCAAGGATCTCTCCTACCGGCACATCTGAATATGAATCGCGAATGTTATGGATCTCTTCACCCCGGAAAGTGATGGTAAACTTTCTGTTCTTACCTACCTCTTTGAACTTCTCTTTGCTGATGTTGGTGATCACATTGTTGTAGTTATCGACATAAATCACCATCCCTTTGATCACATCCTGATCCACTACAGGGGCGAAGAGGAACTTTTCGTTCAGCAATTCCCGAACATGACCCAACTTCTCAATGTCTTCACCCTTGATGATTTCAGCAGCGGTTTTGACAAAGCGATCGCGTGAGGAGAAGGTGAAAAATTCTGAATCCTGCATCAGGTTGATCTCAATGACCTTTTCCGGTGGCTTGTCGAATATCAGTGAAAAAATACCGTTGTCGGCACCTATAAAATACTGCCCGTCGGCAAACACCACCGTATGAGGTGTATTTTCTGATTCCTCAGTACTGATCCCAATGATATGAATGGTTCCCTCCGGGAAATCACGATAGCAATTTTTAATGATAAAAGCGGCCTGGGTCAGGTTATGCGGTGGAATATGATGGGAGATGTCGATGATACGGGCTTCCGGAATCTGTTTCAGGATCGCCCCCTTTACAGAAGCCAGGTAGTGGTCTTTCGTTCCCCAATCGCTGGTCAATGTGATTACTGGCATGTATTTTCTCGTTAAGCTGGGTTTTTATGACTTCAAAAGTAAACAAAATATTATTTGGGCGGTGGGGTGAGGTGACCAGAAACCAGAAACCAACATCCAGTATCAAATATTGACTAATTTTGCTGCTATATGAACGAACGAACCATAAGCATAGAAGCATACAGTCCCCTCGAAATTTACGGGGTGAATGACAGCAATATTAACCTCATCAAAAAGCTGTTTCCTCAGCTTAAGATCACTGCCCGGGGTGATACGGTTATAACCGCAGGGCCGGAAAAGGAACTCAAAGAATTTGAACGCAGGTTTGTATTGTTACTGACTTCCTTCGATCGTTTTGGGAAACTCACCGAGAATGATGTTATGCAGATCATGGGCACAGAGACTGTAGAAGCGGAAAAGCAGGCCAAATCAGAAAAAAATGACGACGTGCTGGTTTTCGGGCGTGAGGGATTATTGATAAAAGCCCGTACGGTAAATCAGCGCAAGATGGTGGAAGCCAGCGACAGGCACGACCTTGTCTTCGCCATCGGCCCCGCCGGAACAGGAAAAACATATACTGCCGTTGCCCTTGCGGTTCGTGCCCTGAAAAATAAAGAGGTGAAGCGTATCATCCTGACCAGGCCTGCCGTTGAAGCCGGTGAGAACCTCGGATTTTTGCCCGGCGACCTGAAGGACAAGTTGGATCCGTATTTGCAGCCCTTATATGATGCCCTTCGGGATATGCTTCCCACTCAGAAGCTGCTTTCATACCTGGAAGACGGCACCATTGAGGTAGCTCCGCTGGCGTTTATGCGCGGGCGTACCCTCGACAAAGCATTTGCCATCCTCGACGAGGCGCAAAATAC
>QMPN01000385.1 GCA_003648575.1 Bacteroidota bacterium | reverse complement strand
CTCCTGAACGGATTCCGGAAAAACCTGGTAGAACGACATGCCTTTCCATGGGAAGGGAAAGGCAGGTTCGGGCTTTAGCTCTTCGTAAAAAAGCTCATAATCATCCTTTAAAGGTGTGCAAACCGAGTCGATGAATTCCCTGAGCTGGCCACTCTGGGCGTAGTAAACGATTAGCGCTTTCTTTTTCATTTCTTACACCTTAATATGGTATGACTGACTCCAATGTCTTCGATCATTTCAACGACTTTTAGGCCGGCTTGCTCTACCATGCGAACCATATCTTCAGAATGGTACATACGGCTGTTTCCGTTCGCTACGCAGGTAAAATACAGTGAGGTGGCATGCAGGCTATAGGTGGATGCATCGAAGCGCTGCTTATCCCAGAGGGTTTCCATAATAAACAGCTCAGCATTTTCATCCATGGCATCGCGTGCATTGCTGACCAGGTTCACGACCTCTTCCTCGGCAAAGCAATCAAGGAACTGGCTCATCCAGATCACATCATATCCTTTGGGATAAGGGATTGAAAAATCAAGGAGGTTGATGGGGAAGCCATCAATACGTCCTTCGAAACCTCGTTCGCGGATATTCCTTTCTGCGTCTTTTAACTGTCCGGGGAGATCCAGTATGCTTATCTGAATATCGGGGTTATATTCAGCACATTTTATGGCAAATTTACCTGTGTTGCCACCCACGTCCATAATTTTTTGTGGCTTGTTTTTAAAGATGATCGGCATGACCTGTGGAAATGAGGTATCGGAATAGTAGTGGTCGAAGTCGAACCAGCTTTTCCTGAAGTCTTCAGGCATTTCCGAGAGGGCTTCATATACTGTTGGCCAGGGGCCGAATTCCCTGTTCAGGCCTGATGGTTTGCCTTCCTTTACCGATTCCTGTAAATGAAAGAATGCTTTATAGTTCACATCGTGTGTGAAATCCATATTTGCCCTTGTAAGTTGGTCGACACAGACAAAATAGCCTGTTTTTGTCAGGAAGTACATATCGTCCTTTACCATGACCATTTCCTGGCTTAAACCAGCCTCCAAAAGCACCAGGGCGCCATATTCTGAGATGCCGGCATGCCTGGCGATCTCATTGACGGTACAGCCGTCTTTATTTTTTCTGAGGTAAGATAAGATCCTGAGGTCTCTCAGGGCTTTAGCTGCCTGAAACATGATGGGGGCAAAAGCGATTTTCTGGGCATCGCTCTTGGCATCCAGGGCAGATTTCTTATCGTCACCGTAATTTCTTGCCATGATTATTTTTTATAAATTAATCTGCTTCTTCTTCCCAAAATTTATGGTAATTAAACCACTGGAGAGGATATTTTTTGAGGATGTACTCCATGTGGCAAATATAATCTTTAATCATCGGACGAAGTTCATCTTCGCCGACCGATCTTTTAGAGTTAATCTCGTATCGTTTGGCCGGGCTAGCAAAGAAGTGATAGTGCCTGGAGCTTTCCTTGACCGCAAAAACAAAGGTGACCGGGGCGCTGAAGCGTGCTGCCAGGTAAAAGGGGCCTTCCGGGAAGAGGGCATCTTTGTCGAGAAAGCGATGACTGATGGTTTTTGAGCCTTCCACAAAACGATCGGCATGGATGGCAACAAGCTCTTTATTTTCGAGGGCATGCTTTATGGCCAGCAGATGCGAAAAGTCATCTTTGAGGGGGATTACATGGAGGTTCTTCTCAGTCATCACATCCTCCATATAGCTTTTGATCTTCTGATGCTCTTCATCAAACATCACAATATTGAAGCGTTTGTCGAGCCGTTGCAGGAAGTTACCTGCTATTTCCCAGCTGCCGATATGAGCACTGATGAGCAGGCCGCCATCCTCCATATTCCGAAGGTGTTCCTCTCCGTCCCAATGATAAGTGAAACTTTTTCCCAGGCCTGACATCACGGCCACTTTATCGATAAGCACCTGTCCGAGCTGATAATAATTTCGATAAGTGCTGAGACGTGTTTTCAAATAGCCGAAGGCCATTACCTGCCTGAAATAAAAACGGATATGCCTGTTCGATTTACGCGAAAAAAGGAAAAAGTAGAATGCAACAAATCTAAGCAGAAAGTAGGCGGGCCTGAGCCCGAAAGTTTTCAGGATGTATACAAATATCCGGTAGCCGGTTAATCCGCCACGGGTTTTTCCGTCCCAGGAAGACATATTTATTGATCAGATGAATGACGTGTATAGATGAACTCATGAAATTGCCCGAGTGTTCTGACATTGACCATGTCTTCACCTTTCAGCTTAAAGCCAAACTCCTTTTCGATGATCACCACAATGTCAACAAAATCAAGGCTGTCGATGCCGATATCGCTCCAGGTAGCATCAGTTTGAACAAGATCCTCTTCAATTTCGAACTCCTCTACCAGAAAACCGTTTATGATGTCAACGACTTCATTCTTATCCATAGCACTCCAATTATTAGCGGGTATTCGCTTGCAAAAGTACTAATTATTATTTTACTTTTTTAATGATAAGGGTGGAATTTGTGCCTCCGAATCCAAATGCATTGGATAGGAAGACATCGAAACCGCTGTTAATGGTTTTGGAGGTAATATTCAATTTTTCGGAATGCTCATCCGGGTTTTCGAAGTTAATATTGGGTGCAATGAAACCGTGTTGCATCATTATCAAGGAATAAACAACCTCACTGGCTCCGCCCATCCACATCTCATGCCCGGTCATTGATTTTGTTGAACTGATGAAGGGTATTTTATCTCCAAAAACCTCATAGATAGCCTGTGCCTCTTTCCCATCGCCCACCGGTGTGGAGGTAGCGTGGGCATTGATATAGCCAATATCTTTTTTGTCTATACCTGCATCTTTCAAGGCCATTACCATTGATCTGACAGGGCCATCAATATTGGGAACAGAAATATGATCTCCGTTTGAAGAGAAGCCATAACCGCTGATCTCTCCCAGGATGTTAGCTCCACGTTTGATTGCTGAGTCATAACTTTCCAGGATCAGTGAGGCGGCGCCTCCGCTAGGAACCAGCCCGTCGCGATCCCGGTCGAAAGGCCTGGATGCTTTTTGTGGCTGGTCTTCTCTGATCGAAAATGCACCCAGGCCATCGAAACTTCCCATCGATTCCGGGTTGATCTCCTGGCCTCCTCCTGCGATCACACATTCCTGCAATCCTTGCCTTATCATAATGTAAGCCATTCCAAGTGAATGTGATCCGCTGGCGCATGCCCCGCTAACCGTGAAGTTGATCCCTTTTAACTTAAAGATCACCGACAGGTTCATGCTTATGGTTGAATTCATTGACTGGAAGATGGAGCCGGACCCCAGGAGGGCGGTGTCTTTTTTCGCCCGCATCTTGTCGATGGCTTCGATCACGGGTACCGAAGAGCTATCGTTTCCGTATAGGATACCAACCTCATTTTTATTAAGAAAATCCTGATCGATTCCTGCATGCTGAAGCGCTTGCAGTGTAGCGATATAAGCATATTTTCCATGCTCGGGCAGGCCTACCCTAGAACGCCTGTCGAGCAGCCCTTTCAGATTTGGGCTTTCGATAATCCCGGTCAGGTGTGAGCGGTATCCCAGGGCTGCACGATCCATGTCGAGACCGACCCCTGATTTGCCATTATATAAAGAATCACGAACCTCATCGAGGTCTTTCCCGATGGTGGAATAGATACCCATCCCTGTGATAACAACTCGATTCATATTAAT
>QMPN01000384.1 GCA_003648575.1 Bacteroidota bacterium | reverse complement strand
CCCGATAGAATCAGAAAGATCGTCGAACTGGCAAATAAATAAACCATGAAACAGAACTTTTTCCTGATCTTGATCATCTTGATATTGATAGGCTGCGGGCCCGATCACAGGCTTGAAAAGGAGCCAATTACAGGCTGGACATTTAAACAGGCGGGAGAAGATGATATCCATAAAGCTGAAGTGCCGGGATGTATCCATACCGACCTTTTCGCAAATGACATCATCGAAGATCCGTTCTACGGGGATAACGAAAATAATCTTCAGTGGATAGGGGAAACCTCATGGATCTATTCGAAAGTCTTCGTCCCGGAGGAACATATCCTCGAAAAGAAAAATATAGAATTGGTTTTTGAGGGGCTTGACACCTACGCAAAAGTTTACCTTAATGATTCCCTCATTATTTCTGCTGATAATATGTTCCGTACCTGGAAGGCTGATGTCACCGGAATTCTTCATGAAGGGGAAAATCAATTAACGGTCGTGTTTTTCCCTCCGGGGGAGATCAATGAAGAAAAAGCTGCCGGACTTTCCTATAAACTGCCGGATAACAGGGCCTTTACACGTAAGTCCCCTTATCATTTCGGCTGGGACTGGGGGCCGGAATTTATCACCTGCGGGATATGGAAGCCTGTTTATTTCAATGCCTGGAATGATTTCAGGATCGACAGGGTGCATGTTAAGCATGGCCCGATTGATGATAACCCCCTCCTTGTTAATGTGCAGCTTAGCATTGAATCAGATGCTGAACATTCAATAAGGGTGCAATTGTTTAATGAAGATGACGGGCAAAGGATGGCCTTTGCAAAGACTGAGCTCAGAAAGGGGATGAACATAATTCAATTCTATACGGAGATCGAAGATCCGGAACTCTGGTGGCCTGCCGGACTGGGTGATCAAAAGATGTATTCCCTCAGGGCCAAAGTCATTGGTGGTGGTAATATTGATGAAACGCTAACTGATTTTGGCATCCGTGAGATCATGCTCATCCGCGAACCGGATGAATTTGGTGAATCGTTCTATTTCAGTGTGAACGGCCTTCCGGTTTTCATGAAAGGTGCCAATTATGTTCCACAGGATAATTTCCTTCCACGGATGGATACTGCCCGCTACGAGAAACTTATTGAGTCGGTGGTGGATGCCAACATGAACATGTTGAGGGTTTGGGGCGGTGGCTTTTATGAGAATGATATTTTTTATGACCTCTGCGATAAGAACGGCATCCTGGTATGGCAGGATTTTATGTTTGCCTGCAATATGTACCCGGGAGATAAGGAATTCTTATTGAACGTAAAGGCTGAAGCTATCGATAACGTCACCCGCCTGTCGAATCATCCCTGCATCGCCCTCTGGTGCGGAAACAATGAAGTGGACGAAGGCTGGCACAACTGGGGCTGGCAGGAACAGCTGGGTTATTCTGATGACGATTCGGCAAAGGTGTGGAATGATTACCTCGAGGTATTTCATAACATCCTCCCTGAAGTGGTGGAAGAATATGACCCGCGTACCATCTACCGGCCTTCCTCACCTATGACCGGCTGGGGCAGGCCCGAAGCTTATACGCAGGGTGATGTGCACTACTGGGGTGTATGGTGGGGCGAAGAACCGTTTGAGACGTATCGATTCAAGATTGCACGATTTATGAGTGAGTATGGATTTCAAGGGATGCCGCCCATGGAGACTATTGAATCTTTCGGCGGCCTTGCCAATTCAAAATTCAAACTTCAAACTTCAAAATCCAAAATTCTGGAATCTCATCAAAAACATCCCCGCGGCACCGAGCTGATCCAAAAATACATGGAAAGGGAGTTTATTGTGCCTGAAAAATTCGAGGACTATGTATATATAAGCCAGGTGTTGCAGGCAGAGGGGATGGCACAGGCCTTCTACGCCCATCGCGTTTTCCAGCCATGGTGCATGGGTACTTTATACTGGCAATTGAACGACTGCTGGCCGGTAACATCATGGTCAGGGCTCGATTATTATGGAAGATGGAAGGCTCTGCATTATCATGTTAAAAGAGCATATGCGCCTGTCATGATCGTTGCTGCCAGAGTGGATGGCTGTATCAAGGTTGCTGCATTAAACGATCATACAAAAGGATTTGAGGGGAGGCTGCTTTGCAAGCTTCAGGATATGAACGGAAATATCATAGGCCAATGGGAGGAATTACCCGAATTGCCCCCACAGAGCAACACTGAGATCTTCTCTGTTCCTGACGATGGAAAGAGCTCAGAGGAATTGGTCTTTGTTGCCAGGTTGTTTCAGGGTGATGAGGAAATATCAAATTATTTCCTGTACTTCGCTGCTACGAAAGACATGAATCTTCCGGACCCCGGACTATCGTTTGAAGTACTTGAAACCGAATCCGGCCTTGAAGTTAGCATTCATGCAGAAAAATTGGCCAGACAGGTATTTCTTGAAGCAGAGAGGCTGGATGGCCGGTTTGAAGATAATTTCTTTGATATGGCAGCCGGTGAAACACGCAAAATCAGGTTTATTGGCGAGGCAGAAATAGGTGCATTAGTTCTAATGATCAAAATAAAAAGCATATATGATACTTATAATTAAACAAAAAATCGTCTTCCTGGCTTCTCTGTTATGTATCCTTTCCTGCTCCGCCCCTGAGAGGGAAAACCTTGAAGTCATGACCTTCAACATTCGTTACGAAAACCCCGGTGATGGCATGTTTGCCTGGGATAGCCGGAAGGAGATGGTTTTCTGGCTGATCGAAAAGTACGATCCGGACATCCTTGGTATTCAGGAGGCCCTCAAAGGACAAATGGATGAGCTTGACGAAGCTCTTAGCGGTTATGGATGGTCGGGAGCAGGCAGGGATGATGGTGCCTGTAAAGGGGAATATGTGCCGGTGTTCTTTAAAAAGGACAGGTTCCTGCTGGCCGGTGAAGGGCAATTCTGGTTGTCGGAAAAACCCGGGGAACCCGGAAGCAAAGGTTGGGATGCTGCCTGCACACGCATGGTCAGCTGGATAAAACTCCGCGAGATCCCGGCGGGTTACGAGTATTTTGTCTTCAATACTCATTTTGATCATGTGGGGGAAGAAGCAAGGATGAAAAGTGCCAGCCTTTTGGCCGACAGTATCAGCAATATTGCCCGCCTCGAGCCTGTTATCATTATGGGAGACCTTAATTGCGGGCCCGGCTCCGATCCTATCAATATACTTTCTGAGCTTTTTACGGATTCAAGGCTGGCGGCAATTGAGAAGAATTCAGCTTCGGGCACAACTTTCGTTGGCTTCCCGGCCGACCTTACAAAGGGCGACATCATCGACCATATTTTTATCAGCACACACTTTAGTGTGGATGCATACGAGATCATCTCCGATAATGCCGGTGGCTTTTTCCCTTCCGATCATCTGCCGGTAAGGGTAAGCCTGTCGCTGAAGATGCCTTAGAACTTAAAAAAGACTTATTTTAGCTAAACAACCAATTCAACCAATTCAACCAATTCAACCACCTGTCATGCTGAGCACTTCACTTCGTTCAGCATAAACTCCGTCGAAGCACAACCAATTCAACTAATTCAACTAATTTAACCGATTCAACCAAATCCCAATGCCTGCTGAACAAAATTTACAGAAAACAACAAGCTATACTGTAGCTTTCGTGGTAGTAACGGGCCTGTTCTTTATGTGGGGGTTCATGACAGTTCTTAACGATATCCTTATACCCTATTT
>QMPN01000383.1 GCA_003648575.1 Bacteroidota bacterium | reverse complement strand
GACATCTTCTAATGCCTGTCCCGCTAATTCTTGTGGATCTGTAACTCCACCATCTTTTTCACCTTTAACTTGTTGATCTAATACGTAATCAACCAAATCATCAATTTGTGATGCAGACAATGAAGTCATGTTGTTCATTTCCATTAACTTTTGGTCTTCGATATTTTGTTGTGTTGCTGTTTTGTGTACGTCTTTGAATAATGTCATTTTAATTTCCTATTGGTGTGATCCAACCATGTTTAATAATTGTTGTTTTAATACTGATTGTCGATTAACCAACTCATCTTTTTTGTGGTTCAACCGATCTTTATTGTATATATCTGTTGGTAATTGATATACCAATTTTAGTTTAGCCTCTAGCAATACCAACATAATCTTATTACGTTCAAACTCAAACAACATTTGACGTTCGTGTTTATTTTGTGTATACTCTAATTCGTTTTGTTTTACTTGAACGACCAACTCATCAAATTCTTCATGAGTTGGAAATTCAGTGTATAAAAATTTAACAGAACCAGCTATTAATGGTATTGTTATCACCAGTGCATATCCAATAGTTTTTATGGATATAAATATAGACGATATTTTTTTATCTTCCATAACATAAGCCCTCCTTGGCTACAACTATGTTCTATAACATATCTTTTTTCCAATCACGCTTTTGACGTTCACGTGATGCTTTTTTTCCTTTCTTATCCATGTGCGCACCTGCACCAGATTTGGACATTGCATTTTTTGCAACAAAATTTCTAGTCTTTGGTAAATCAGACTCAGGTTTTTTCTTTTTACCTTCGTCCAAGTTACCAAATATGTGTTCTACCAGCATGTTAATACTCCTGCGTTGTGGATATATTTATGCTGGCCTAGAATATACTGCTAGGGACTTTGGTGTTTCAGCCCATGATATTTTAGATACTTGAACATCAATTTTAGACATTTTAACATCTACGATATTATATAACCACTCAGTAAAGTGTTCAGATGTGGGAACAAAAGACACTAAGAAATACCCTTCTAAGTATTCTCGCTCCGGTCCAGATAGATCATTCACATCGATTTGATATCCAACTAAATAATCAGTGTTAGGGACGAATACTGGAATAATTTTCAATTCTCTGCCTTCCTTGGTGTTTAGTGTTTGGGTTGCTGATAAGGACACCAAGTTACCATCTTCCAATTTTGTTTTGCGTTTACTATGTTAACGAACCAAGGATCATTTAGTGATAATATAAATTTGTGATCCAAATAATCGTCAACGAATTTTTTGAACCAATTCAGATGTTTAAAGTCTGTTACCATCCCCTTTGTTAATTCACCTCCCTCTAAATACACACCAACCGTTCCTGTGTGACCATGCATAAACCGACAGGCACACAACCCATCTATACTAAATTCCGTATTCAATGTTTGGCTGAAAACTCGGTGGCCAAAGTCGAATGAGAAGGTTTTACTAATTTCCCATTTGTTGTTTTTTATTTGTGTCATTTTGTTCCTTTAATTAAATGTTGTTGTTCGTTTGAATAAATTGTATTATTTTGGTTATTATATTTTTGAAATTAACGTTCCCAATTCACCTGAGCTTAGTGGTGGTTGATTCACGTTACCATTATTTGTACCTGGTTGGTTAATGTTCATAGCCTCTCCCAAACCACCAGAACATAATTCTCCATCAATGTGTTGTATTAATGCCTGTTTATTGTTGATGACAAATTGTGTTATTTGTGTCCACTCTTCTGGTGTGGGTTTCCAATTGCCTTCCGTTTGTGTGATTTGTGTAGTATTAAAATTCACAACCGGGAATTTGTTTGGTTGCTGTAATAACAATTGATATTTGACACTCGAATCCACACTATTCATCAGGACGGTTCGAATCCACATATCAGTGTGTGTTGGCAATCCGGTTTCATTTGATTTGTACCATGATAATGCATAATCACTGGGATCGTAATATTTCGTTGTTCGTGTAGATAATTTTGTTATATTCGTCATGGTACTATAATGTTTTTTTGTTTTGCAACAATGCTGTTTTTGCCTGATTGCCTGTTATTTGATTATCAACAATACTCATTAACAATTTTTTGTTTGCTATCACAAATTTGGATATTATGTTCATGTCATGCTGACTCAAGTTCCAAGTCCCAGCAACTTTTTGTGCATATTGTCCGCCAAAATTAATACTAGCACTACCATATTGAGGATGGTCTATCTTAAATCTGTAGTTGTCGTGGACTTCGTGATTTTAGATTGTATCACTCTGGCAGCTGCTTTGACAACTGGTTTGTGAATTTGTCTACCATTCTTTTCAAATTCTTCTGGAGTCATCCACGTTGTTTTTTTCGTTTCAAAATGAGGATCACCAAACATCTCAACATCTTTAATCTCAGCTAGGTATAAGTCAGTCCTTCCAAGAAACGTACCAAGATCATGTGTTGATATAATGTTACCTTCAAACAAGCCTAATTCTTCGTTTGCTTCGCGGAATGCTGCTTCTTTAGTATCCTCACCTTCTTCAATTTTACCTTTAGCTATTTGAAAACATTCACCACCAAATTTTCCTTTAGGATCACTCGGCATCATGAACATCATTTTTATTGAATCATGTTCTACAATGTATGGTATTACTCCTGCTCTATACACTAATTTTCTATTTTGCATAATTTGTTATCCTTGTATTGTGGATTATATGCATATTTATGATCGGAGCTGTGCAGTATTATATGCTTTTTGCGGCGTCGGACATTTCCTTTTCTAATCGTTTAACTTGTTGACTCAAATACATTATTCGATCTCGAGCAGCAGTACACACCGCTTCATGCATCAAATCATGCCGCATTAACATGCGGACTAGATGGGCAACTTCGATATCACTCTTGTCACCCATACACATATTTTCCTTTATTACTTCATCGCCAGTCACGTTCCTACCTTATTTCCAAAGATGTGTGCATGCAATCTTCCACTAAAATGATATCCAAGTTTCATCGCTTCCATGGCAATGTCCACAATTTGGTCAGTTTCCTGTTCTTCTTTCGTAGCACCAACAGCCATAATGTACACATCCCAAAAAACTCCAGCATCACGGAACATTTTGGTATATCGTTCCACCTCATCCCAACTTTCACGAGTACCATTAACCACATACTTCAACTGACCATGATTTGATGCTGTAGCGTATTGTTGTATGACTTCGGGTTTAATAGCTTTACTTTCCTTCTCACCACTAGTAGAAAACAACTTAGGACTAACTGACCAGAACCATTGGTTATCAGAATTCATAAACCTGTCAGCATCCCCATCCCCAACCCACGTTCCACATCCATCATATAATGTGGACACCAGATCAAACAACTCATCTGATAACATCTGAGTGCCATTTGTTTCCACGGTTACCTGACGTGGAAAATTGTCGCGGCGACTGAATTCTTCAATTATACTAATTATAGCTGACTGATTTAGTAGCGGTTCCCCACCAGTAAATGCCATATGGGTTTGCAACCTCGTCAATGGATGATTAAACAATCCAGATGGATTGGATGGATGCATCAGCGTGCGTTGGATATCATTACAAATAACTTCTGCTGTATTATTGTGAGCTAAATGTCTATATTTTTTTGCCCAAGTATAACTGGAATCACAGCCAAATTCAAACACAGGTAAATCTTCCACTCGTGAAAATTTGCTAACGTCTAAATCTTTATAT
>QMPN01000382.1 GCA_003648575.1 Bacteroidota bacterium | reverse complement strand
TTCAGTCACATTCCAATTGCCTACGAATTTATCCCTGGCATCAGGCACAGGGGATGGGTTATTGTCATCTGCTGTATCGCATCCTCCAAGCATTAATAAGGAGAACAGGAACATAAACACTGCAATTTTATTAAAACCGGTCATATCTATCTTCTTTTAGGTTTACCATTAAACAAGAAAACAAGAAACACAAATACACTGAATGAAACTGTGGTGATCACCTGTATATCAAGTGGGGTAGCCACAAGTTCACCGCTGAGCCATCCAAGTTGTATACAAAGGTATTTAAACAAATAGTATACCACTTTACTGAATACAATACTGAGAAGTATGGCGAGCAGCGATATTTTCGTTTTATCCAGCAGAAACCAGAATAACCAAACATTGAGCAAAAGCTCTGCTGCCATCAGGCTCGTTTTTATAATTGTCGGATGAGCACCGAGGAAGTAAGAAACGAGGGGCAGCAATAAGGCAAGTATCCAGCCATTCCACCTGGGCGTGAATGCAATGGCAAGAATTACCATCATCCTCATTGGATCCAGGATATATACGGGATACCCGATGGACCGGGATATATCACCCAGAAATATGATAAACACAACAGCTATGATATCCAGCAGTAAGCTGGCTGAGATCTTCAGGATAATTTTGGTTTTCATACCGTAAAGTTACGGCAAAATAATTTCAGAAGAGATCAATCGAGTAATATCAGCCTGCTCATGCTATCTTGCTGGCCATTACGCAAAAGCCTGATGAAGTATGTCCCGCCCGGAAGTCTGCTCAGATCAGTGTTGATCACATGGCTGCCTGCTGTCAGGCTAACCTGCGGTGACTCAGCAACCCTCGTACCAAGAATATTATATGTCTCCAGATTGAACAGGGAAGCTTCCTTAACATCAAATTGAACATTGACCCGGCTAGTGGCAGGATTGGGGTATACAAACAGCCCGCTTTCATTCCCGGCAAATTGATTATCAATACCAACCATGGAACCGCCGGCAGCAATGATGGCTGCATTCAGGTTTTCCCGGGTAGGCTCCCAGATATATTGTTCAAGTATCTCCCTGTCGGGGGCGATCAGGATCACCGTTGGTACTGACTGCACCAGGAAATTATTATGAACAGTATTACCACCACCCTGGCTTCCGCTCACAGATGGAAAAGTAAGGCCATAAATGGAATCAAAATAAGCAACACCGTTATTGTCGTCGCCCCAGCATATGCCCACAAAATATACATTGCTGCCATTCTCTCCAAAATCCTCATACGACGCCTGTACCTCCGGGGCATAAAGAACACATGGGGCGCAGGTTGTAGAGAAAAAGTCGATTACTACCAGCTTGCCTTCATCTAACATAGGGAAAAGCTCAATAGTGTTGCCGTGGATATCCTTCACGGAGAAATTAACAGCCGTGTCCAGCTGAGTTTGGGCAAACGAAATATTAACCAGAAAAAGAAACAGGATCAGATATGTAAATTTTTTCATGCACAAAACTTTTATCGACTTTATCAATATTTACATATAACAACAGGGATACCTTAAAGTTCATCGAAAACATTTTCAGCCAGGCGGCTGGCACCAATACGGAAAAGGTCTTTATGCAGCCATTCATCTCCAAGCACTTCTTTTACAATCAAATAGTATTGCAGGGCTGTTTCATCATCAGCAATTCCTCCGGCAGCTTTTATCCCTACCTTTTTGCCGGTACCGGTAAAATATTCTTTTATCGTATCCAGCATTACAATGAAAGCTTCCGGTGTTGCTGCAGGTTGTATCTTCCCGGTAGATGTTTTTAAGAAATCGGCTCCTGCCAGCAACGCCAATTCACTTGCTTTCCTTATATTTTCCACCGTTTTCAACTCTCCGGTCTCGAGGATCACTTTCAGGTGTGCATCGCCGCAGGCTGCTTTCACTGCGGTGATCTCAAAAGCCACTTCCTGATGCTTTCCTTCCAGAAATTTCCCCCTGCTGATCACCATATCGACTTCCTCAGCACCTTCTAAAACAACATAGGAAACCTCCATCAGCTTTACCGGGAGAGGTGATTGCCCTGAAGGAAAAGCCGTTGCCACGCAGGCAGTTTTGATACCGGTACCATTTAACTCCTTCTTTACCAGTGAGGCAAATGGCGGATATACACACACGGCTGCAACGTTTGGTACATCCGGTTTCCGGCCGGCAAAGGAAGCGGCCTGTTTGCACAAGGACGAAACCCTCTCTTCTGTATCGGTAGCCTCGAGGGTAGTAAGATCAATGGCACTCAGGATGAGGTGCAGGGCCTGCTTTCGCTCATCATCCATTAATTGGCGGGTAAGTATCTTGTCTAGTCGTGCTGCAATGTCGGCAGATGAAAAAGGGTATGGCTTGAAATCATTCATATGAGAACAGGATTAACTCATCAAAGATAAGAAAGATAGGCCTATTTGCGATCCAGGTCGATCCGGAGGGAAAAAACGTTTGAATAGAAATATGAATCCCCGATGTTGGTGAGGGCATAATCGATAGAGATCATTTTTTTTATCTTCACCCCTACTCCGAAGTTGGGTTCAATGGTGATGCTTTTTTTGTCGCCAAAATCAGTTTCTTCCTGGATATTCCTGATCCCACCGCGTAAATAAACAATATCTTTAAAGCCAAATTCCACACCCAGCTTAGGATCTATACTGATCGGATCGGATTTGATAAGTGTATTTCTTTTGCCATCAAAGGTCATATCAAGATCGAGGGCTACCAGTGAAGAGATGTTGTTCGAGATCCTGAAATATCGTCCCGCACCCAGGTTCAACCTCGGCAGGGTGATCTCCAGGGAGTTTTCAGGGATATCATTGCCTGTGGCTTCAAACACTTCCTTCATGTCTTCTGAAACATCGAAAGTCCATGCATTGAATGTCGTGGTAATATCTCTCGCCATAGCCCCAAAAAGCCATTTCCCTGTTCTGTATTGTATGCCGACATCCAGTCCAAAGCCATAGGCTTTCGCGAAGCTGCCGATCTGCCTGAAAATAAGCTTCACATTCCCGCCATAGCTCAGGCCTTTGATCTTGCTCTTCCTGGCATAGGAGAACATCATCGCATAATCAGCCGCCGAAAATTTTGTGATCCTGTTATAGTTGATATTACCCTGATTATCGTAAAGGTTAATGGTGTTCGGTATATCATCGATACCCATTCTGATCACAGATATGCCTATGGTGGCAGCCGTATCAAGCCTCATTGAAAAGCCAGCATAGTCGTACTTGGCAATGCCTGCAAAATACTCATTGTGCATCAGGCCTATTTGTATATCTGACGACTGATTTGCCAGTCCGGCGGGGTTCCAGTAAGCTGAAGTAACATCATTGGTGATACTTGTCTGGGCATTTGCCATTCCAAGCGAACGGGCACCAACACCAATAGCCAGAAATTCATTGCTGTACTTGGGTGCTTGTGACATCGCACCCAGGGAAAGGCTCAGAAATACAATGAAAAACAGCGTTCGTTTCATTAGTGCAGAAAAGGTTTATCCATAAACGCTATTTCCTGAGAAATAGTATAGATAAGAATTCCCGGAACAAAGAAACGATTTTCTCCAATAAATATCTACCGTTAACTTAAAAAATGCGACCGAAAACTCATCAATCATTGACTTCAGCATTTTTTGGCTTATTTTTGCATAAAAGACCTATTGTTATGAATAAGATCCTCAGCTTTTTCGCTATCTGT
>QMPN01000381.1 GCA_003648575.1 Bacteroidota bacterium | reverse complement strand
TGTTCGATACCGCTGAGGCTATGGCCAGGGAGTTGGGAAAAGCTGATGATCTCAGCGTGGAAGAGGCCGCTTCATTATTTGAAATGATTAGCCTGGGAGCCCTGAAGTATTTTATTTTAAGGGTGGATCCCAAAAAGAATATGCTTTTCAACCCTGAGGAATCCATCGACTTCAACGGGCATACAGGGCCTTTTATTCAGTATACCCATGCCAGGATACAGTCGCTCCTGAAAAAAGCGGAAGCCAGGGGGCTGAGCCCTGCAGAGATGCCTTTTGAGGGGGAAGTGATGCCTAAGGAAAAGGAGATTGTCAAGATACTCTATACCTTCCCGTCGGTGATCAGCGAAGCGGCCAATGAGCTAAGCCCGGCCGCTATTGCGTCGTTTGTATATGACCTGGCCAAAGAATACAATCAATTCTACCAGGAGATCAGTATTCTGAAGGAAGAAGATGTTTCCAAAGCGCAATTCCGGCTGAGCCTGTCACTATTTACAGCGTCCGTGATCCGGTCGGCCATGGGCCTGCTGGGAATTCTGGTTCCCGACAGGATGTAGTAAAAGCTACCTTATAATCAATTTCATAGTACCGCTACGCTCATCTGTGGTGATCTTCAGAAGATATAGACCTGCCTCTAATCCGCTTAAATCCAGCTTGATATTAGGTCCCTGCTGTTCGGTATTCAATACATTCTTTCCATCGATGCTATATAAACTTAGCATTTGAATGTCCTCCTGAGAATCGATGAAAACATATTGGCTTGCCGGGTTTGGATATATCCTGGCATCAATCTGATCTTCTTCACCTATACCAAAGTAATGGCTGATACTGGCATCATTTGAAAAGGCTGACTCACCTTCATCATATTTCGCACTTACATTATAAACATAGGTTCCCCAGCCCGGTAAAATATCAGTTGTACTGGTCCCGGTGATCAGGCTGCTGTTGACCTGGACATTGTTGCGGTAGAGGTTATATCCCAGCAGGCCCTTTTTCGCACCTCCAAGCTCAGCTTTAGTACCATCGCTATATTCTACTATCGCCCTTATGATGTAAGCTTCGTCCCATGTGGTCCAGCTGCCCGAAGATTCTTCCCAATCCCAGGAACGCCCATTATTCAGGTTTTCGTCATAGGCCTGGTAAGTAAAATCGTTTGTTGATCCGAAGCCAACCATGAAGTCCCCATCAACTGTGATATTCTCTCCTGAAATATCAACTTCCAGCCAGCCTTCCACCGCTGTTACTGTTTGCTCATACAACTTGGTTTGCCCCGGCTGTGATCCTGCCCAGTTGAAGATACGTGCTTTAAAACTGTTGTTGCCTTCATCAATTGTTGTCAGGTATTTCAGGGTGAGTATCTTACATTCTCCTGCAGGTGACATTTGAGTAGAAAATGTGAATCCCGGGAACTTATAGGCTGTTTCGGTTGGTCCGTTATCATAGATCAGTTCCTCCTGGCTGCTGCCTGGTCCAGTCCAGCTTAAACTAACCATATCTCCTGATACCGATGCCGTAAGATTTGCCGGCACCTCTAATCCAAGGTTGTTTACAGTCAGCTGTACAGGCCCTGCACCACTTGATTCACCTTCTTCATAGATTGCCGTAACGTCGTAGGAATAGGAGCCATCAGGAACATTGCTTTCAGTGAAAGCAGTGCTGGTCCAGGGATTGGTGTTGACCTTCGTCCCGTCACGATAAATATTGTATCCCAGTAAGGCTTTGATAGCATCGGGATAGCTGGCCGAAAGTGGTTCTTTTTCACGATGTACAAGTAGTGAATTTAGTTTTGGATTGCTTCCTGGCCTGATCCATTCGCTGATAGCCCTGCTGGATTTACTATCGTACAATATTTTGGCTTCATGACTTCCAACACCTTCTCCGCCACCGGCTTGTGATAAATCCTGGAATCCAGATGTATGGCTCCCAAAAAAGAGGGTACCATCGAACAAACTCTCGTCAACTCCCACGTATGGGCCTCCGGCAAGATCGTTATAGGTTGCGATCATGAAATTAGACTGGTTGAGGCTTACGGTACATGGAATACTGACCCATCCATCTTGTACACCATTGGTATAATATGGTCCGCCGAGAACAGTCGTACCATCACCTGACAACACATATACACTTAATGATTGTTGCCATTGCTCATAATCTGTAGTCAGGAACCTGATCTCTTCCAGTGTCGCCGGGGTACTGCTCAGGGTGAATAGCTGTGCTAATCCTGCGCCGCCATCCAGTGAAGAAATAGAGAATTCAAATGTACCGTCATGATAGTAGATCCATTGCTCAGCCGCACCTGCAGGTTCAGACCAGCTCAGGTTGACTTTATTGCCATTGACTGATGATTGCAGGTTTGTGGGCGGATCAAGCACTATGCTGCTAACCACAGCTTCGACAGGCCCTGCCGGGTTGGATTCACCGTTATCATATATGGCAGTGACTGTATAAGAATAGGTTCCTGCCGTGAGGCCATTGTCATTGTAGTATGTAGTGTTTATCGGATTGCTATTCAATAGTGAGCCATCCCGGTATACCTTATATCCCAGGAATCCCATTAAACGTTCAAATTGGTTCGGGATAGGGGATACAGGATTCGTTTCAGCCTTGATGCTTGTTCTTGCTGATTGATTCTTTTCCTGCCGGATAATTGGTGGCATCTCACCGCCTAGTTCTGCTATCTTTCCACCCGGATAAAGCACCACAGCCCTGATCAGATAGGCTTCGGTCCATTCAGTCCATGGTCCTGAAGACTCCTGGAAATCCCATGAGCGACCATTGTCCAGGTTTTCATCATAGCCAAGAAATGCCATGGTATCGACAGAACCAAATCCGACAAGAAAATCACCATTTAGATTAATCCCTTCTCCGCTGACATCAACCTCCATCCATTCCTCATGGGGGGCAGTCTCAATGCTGCTATACAACACATCAGTACCCGGTTGTCCGCCTGCCCAATTGAAGACCTTTGCTTCAAATCCATTGCTTCCCTGGTTGGTAGTATAGTATTTTAATGTGAGGAGCTGGCATGGTCCCGTAGGCGACATATGGGTCGACATGGTATTTCCCGGATATCTGTATGATCCGGTGTTCGTATTATTATCGTAGATCAGTTCCTCCTCATAACCACTTCCTGAGGGGGCAGTCCAGCTCAGGAGAACGTCGCTACCTGTGACATTTGCTGTGAGGTTAGTTGGTGGATTCATGCCGGCACCACCCTGAACAGCTTCGAATGCACTTATCCTGCCATATCCTACCTGCTGGTTCCAGGAACTGTATGGGTATAGGTCATTATTATTAAAAGAATATGAATCGATCTTATCACAGGTGCTACACAAGCGGTTTTGCAGCTCTTCCCATGTGAAAGTTGGGTTCACAGACGCTATCAGGGCAACTACCCCTGCGGTAATAGGACAGGCTGCAGAGGTTCCGCCAAACTCAACATAATCATCTGAAGTGTAACCAGCACTTCCGCTCCTGTCAATTGTCCAGATATCTGTTCCGGGTGCAACCAGGTCCGTAGAATCCCCGTAGTTTGAAAATGAACTTCTGGCATCGAAACGATTCGTGGCACCTACCCCAACCACATGAGGGAAATGAAATGGATAAGCTACTGAGTTAAAGGTATTTTCGTTGCCTGTCGATGCCAGTACAACACAACCCAATCCACCACGGGAATCAGTCCTCATATAGGCGAATGCATCCCTGAT
>QMPN01000380.1 GCA_003648575.1 Bacteroidota bacterium | reverse complement strand
TCTTCCACTCCATCGAGAATCTCTTCTACCCATCCGTCGGCAGGGGCAAGGACAGGCGTATTAAAGCAGTAAAAGTCTTCCCGGGCCAGGCCGGACCCTGAGTGGTATATGCCCTCATCATCGCTGATCTCGAAATCCCAGGCATGCTTCCAGCTATTCTTATGTGTGTGCTTCCCATTATGTGCCTGAGTTACCACCCATTCACCAAAAAATGGCAGGTTGAGGTTGACGCTTACATCTTCATCGAATCGCTTCCTGAAATTATCCTTTGTGTAAAAATTCATTTCAGGAGAGAAATGCTGTACAACCACTGCCTCCGGTTTGCGAAAGTTTCTTTCTCTGAACTTGAGGATATAGAGGAACATGAGCACCACCAGGTTGAAAGGCAGTGAATAAATCGACAGCTGTGAGGCGGCGAACATCCCACTGGTGCTGGTGATAAGGAATGAGGTCAGGGGTGTTAACAGGATCACCCAGAGATATGACCACCTGGAAGGGATCACGAAAAATCCGCCGATGGCAATGGCAGTCAGGATGAAGTTAAACCCTATATAGCTATAACTGAGTGTATTGATATCGGCGCCAATAAGGAGATAAAAGATCCAGGCAGTGACGAAACCAAGCATGGAAAGTAAAAGGGCCTGCCTCGAATATATCAGAATTCCAATTGCGATGAGGAAGCCGGGTACCAGGTGGTACTGAAAAAATATAGCACCGAGCGATCTGAAGTATAATACGATAATATCAGGTAGTGGAAGGCTGTACAACCATTCGTGCAGATCAACCAGCCAACTCCCGCCCAGGGCATACATTTCATTCAGGGCGTATACGCCGCGCTGGCTTATTTCCAGGGTGCTGTATTCCCTGGCTGCAAGAAATACCATCCAGATACCAAGCAGAAAGGGGATGCTGAGGTATGGCAGTCCGTACTTTCCGATCACGCCTTCAAGCATCACGCTCATCATAAGCGTAAATAAAGAGGCAAACAGGAGGATCAGAAAAAATTCACCATTAAATTCATAAAACATACCCAGGCCGAGGGCTACCATCAGGCTGTTAAAGCCATAAAATCCATTCCTGATGTTTTGTTTGTTAAACCCAATAACAAAGGCGGCAAGATTTGATGCCAGCACGGCAATCAGGCCGGAAAGGCCGGCATAAAAATCAAAAAAAGTAACGAGGATGATGAGAAATGCAAAAACCTTGTTCTTGGAAAAGAACACCTGCGAATAGCTGTTTGTAACACTATCCAGAAAACTGTTTACGTATGTTTTCCTAATTTCCATCACTCCTCATCTCTTTACAAGCTGTCCAACGCTTGCCTCATCCTCTCATTCACTGTCAAAGCGATGGCATCAAGCTTATCATTGCCTACCACCGACATCATTTTCTGTGCATCGATAGCAGAAACCTTCACGTTTCCGTCTTCCTGGTCGATCAGCACTACATTGCATGGAAGCAAAACGCCCAGTTCTTCCTCCATCTGTACTGCTTCATAGGCAAAGCCGGGGTTGCAAGCCCCCAGAATGACATAATTTTTATAATCGACGTCGAGTTTTTCTTTCAGCTTTTCTTTCATGTCGATCTCAGTAATCACACCGAAACCAACGTCTTTCAGGCTTTCAACTACTTGCTGGTGAACGTCGTCAAACTTTCCTTTAACGGTTTTGGAAATGTGGTAACTCATGCTGATGGTTTATAGTTCAAACTTCTTTAAATGATCCGGCATCCGCTCGAGGGATGTGATGCTTTCTAAGGATTCATGATCTCTGATCAGATGCGTTTTTCCTTCTGTATCGATCATGACTATTTTCGGACGCAAGGTAATAAATTGCATCCATTGCGTCATATTGTAAGCTCCCACGGAGTGGATCACAAAGTGATCGCCTTTGTTCAGCAGGGGCAGGCTAACGCTTTCCCGGATCACATCGATGTTCATGCAAAGCGGGCCATACAAGACGGTATCTTCTGCATACTGGGTAAATTCCTGTGCCGGCGTAACCTTATGATCATACCAGAAAGAGGTGAACAGGATATTTACACCCACGTCGATGATGGTGTTTCTCCTTCCATCGGACAAGCGCTTGTTTGAAACAACTGATCCCAGGAGGAAGCCTGCATCGTCGATGAGGGCGCGTCCGGTCTCGAGGATCAGGAGGGGAAGTTCACCCGGCTCAAAATCGGCATTGATCAATGCTGATGTAATGGCTTCGGCATAGTCGTTGAAGCCGGGATTGGTATCGGTACCGGGGAGGTAAGCTCCTTTCAGGGTATTGTTTGAGGCAAAGCCCCCACCCAGATCGATATATTTGATCTTGTGTTTGTATTTTTTCTTTACTCCCAGAGCCAGGTCGGCAAGCTTGTAGGCTGCCGTGGCATATGCCTGCGATGTTAGCATAAAGGTACCGATATGGGTATGTAAACCCATCAATTCCAGCTTGCCGGAACGCATGATCTTGTTCAGGGCATCCCAGGCCTGCCCGTTCTCATAGTTAAACCCAAAACGATCCCACATGGGGTAAACCCCTGTGTCCATATTCACCCGGATGGCTACCCTGGGCCTGAGTTTTGTCTCCTCGGCCAGTTCAATGATGGTATACAGTTCATCCAAATGGTCAATGTGGATCAGCGATTCATTGGTGATGGCCTTGCGGAGGTCGGCCTCGGTCTTATCGGGTCCGTTGAAGATGATCTTCTTTCCGGACACGCCATTCCTGATGGCTTTGTCATATTCAAAGCCGGAAACTACCTCTGCCCAGGATCCTTCCTGGTGGTATACATTACACACGGCATCCATGTAATTGGTCTTGTACGACCAGGCAAACTGCACCTTTGGATAGCGGCTTGTAAAAGCCTTTTTTGCCGCATGATAGGTCTCCCTGATAGTTCTTTCGGAAAGAACAAAGAGGGGCGAACCATGATTATCAATTAATTCCTTCACCGCCACTCCGTCGATGTGGGTCTTGGGAAGAAATTCCGTGCGTGAACCAAATTTATTGGGCATGGCTGATTCCAGTTTCCTGATAATCGGCCTTTCATATCTTAACTTTTCCATTTCTTTTTTTTAAATTTCCCCGGCACCCGGTATCTGGTACCCGGCACCTAATACCTGATTTATAATTCCCCAAAAGTGCTTATCTGCTGAAACTCCTCCAGGTCTACGATCATGTCCCACGAATAGCGAATAAACATCTTTCCAACCTCATAATCCTTATAAGGAGGTGTATCCATTCCCATGGCGAGCCTGACTAAGGCTTCGGGTATGTTTTGTCCAACGCCCACAGCCAGGTATACCCAGGCCGGGATGCGCGGGTTGATCTCCAGGATGTAAAACTCCCCATCCTTGTTTTTCATGAGCTCCAGCTCAAAGCCGCCTTTCCACTTCGTGGAAGAGATAAACTGTTCTGTCAGGTCGAGCATCTTCTGGTCTGAAATGCTGATTCCACCCCAGGCTTTGCCCTTGTCAGTGATATATTGCTTTCGCATGGGTACGGCCGAGATGGTGTTGCCTTTTCCATCGCCCAGGCCGGTCACATTAAACTCGGTGCCATTGATAAATTCCTGTATAATGATGGGCAATCCCCACTTAGCGCTGATCTTATGGTACTGGCTGATGGCCTGTTCCATGTTATGGGTAATGCCGGCATCGTAAAACTTGCCCTTAATAACCACCGGGAAACCATATTCACTTACAATTTTTTGCAGCTTGCC
>QMPN01000379.1 GCA_003648575.1 Bacteroidota bacterium | reverse complement strand
TGGGTGAAGACACTTGGAAAAGGGAAACCCATTCATGGGAATATCATGAAATTTCCCAGGACAGAGAAAAAACTCCTTGGTGAGATGGGGCTGCTATCTATAGTGGTTATGCCCATCTTTGTGAATAATACGTGGTGGGGATTCATTGGTCTGGACGAATGTTGCAGGCCACGTGATTGGACAGAGGCTGAGCTCAATGCCCTGGGCACTGCTGCCGATATTATAGGTGCAGCCATCCACCGTAAAAGAGTAGAAATTGAACTCCTCAAACTCAACAATGAACTGGAGAACCGCATACAGGAGCGCACCAAAGACCTGATCGGCGAGATCTCCGACAGGAAAAATATTGAAGAGCTGTTGAGGGAAAGCGAAGACAAGTACCGGCAGATCTTCGAGAATGCCAATGACGGCATCCTGCTCACTGTCGACGGTATAGTGCGCTTCATCAATCCAAAGATCTATGAGATGACGGGCTATATGCCCAAGCATATCATCGGGAAACCTTTCAGCGATTTCATGCATGTCGACTTCCGGGAGCTCATCATGGAGAACCACATGAAAAGGCTACGGGGTGAAGATGTGCCGGAACGATACGACATTCAGTTCATCGATAAAAAAGGAAGAATCATCTGGTTCGAGATCAAGTCGACCGTGATCACCTGGGAAGGGGAAACAGCAGTACTGACCTTCGTCTCTGATATCTCCGACAGGAAAAAAACCGATGAAGAACTCAAAAAACTGAATCGTACCCTGGAAGAGCGGGTGCAGGTTGAACTGGAAAAGATCAGGAACCAACAGGCGTTGCTCATACAAAAATCCAAACTGGAATCCCTGGGTGAGCTGGCTGCAGGCATCGCACATGAGATCAACCAGCCTCTGGGCAGCATCAGTATGGGAATAGATAATATGCTGGTGAAGATGAATGCAGGTGAACTTACGAATGCTTATACCGAACGGAAAACAGAGTCTATTTTTCGCGATATCGACAGGATCAGGAACATTATTGAACATGTACGTATTTTTTCTCGCGACCAGCAGAATGCAGAGGTAGAGCCCATCTCCGTGAGCCAGGTAGTAAAAAATGCTTTAACCCTGATTTCCAGGCAATATGACAATAAAGGCATCGACCTTCAGCTGAAGTATTCAAGCAAGCACGACATCACACTTGGAAATAGATACAAGCTAGAGCAGGTGATCATGAACGTACTCTCAAATGCCCGTTATGCTGTTATGGAGAAGGACAAAGCAGGTATAAAAGGCTACGAAAAGGTGATCAAGATCAGCACTTTTGCCAACCGAAAGAATTGCGGCTTTATCATTCATGACAATGGCACCGGTATCCCTGAAAATATCATCAGCAACATTTTTGATCCCTTCTTCACTACCAAACAGGAGGAAATGGGTACCGGCCTCGGACTTTCCATCATTTACGGGATCATCAAGGAAATGAGGGGTGAGATCAAGGCAGACTCCAGGGAAGGGAAATATACACGTATTGTGGTGACCCTGCCTATATATAGAGAACAGCAGGAAAAAAAGAATTAAATCAAGCAAAATGAAAAACTTAAGTGTACTGGTACTGGACGATGAACTGCGCATGCGGGACGAGATTGAAGAGTTCCTGAGCGGGCAGCAATATCTCATCCATAAGGCCGGTACACCCTCTGCAGCTTTTGATATCCTTGAAAAGGCTCCCATTGATATCCTGATCCTGGATGTTAAGCTGCCGGAGATGGACGGGCTGGAGGTATTGAAGAGGGTTAAAAAGAGCCATCCCGACATTGAAGTGATCATGATCTCCGGGCATGGCGATATGAACACCGTGATTGAAGCGATGCCCCACGGGGCATTCGATTATTTTCAGAAGCCCTTCCGACTGCCTGAGATCAGCCACGCCATAGAGCGCACCCGGAGATTCATACTGCTGAGCGAAAAGCTAAAAAGTACAGAGTATAAATTCGACCTGCTTTCGAATGAGATCCAGAATGTTTTTGGCCATGACCTGATCGGGAAGAGCTCCGCCATGAAGAAGGTGGTAGACCTGATGACCAGGGTGGCGATGACAGATACCACTGCTGTATTGATCACAGGTGAGAGCGGCACAGGAAAAGAGCTTGTAGCCAGGGGGATACACTTCCTGAGCAATCGGAAGAAGCAATTATTCTACTCCGTAAATTGTTCTGCAGTGCCAGAATCCCTGTTCGAGAGTGAGTTCTTTGGCCACAAGAAAGGGGCCTTTACCGATGCCCGTGAGGACAAGAAGGGATGGTTCGAAATTGCCGACCAGGGCACCCTTTTCCTGGATGAGATCGGCGACATGCCCATGAGTCAACAGGCCAAACTTTTGCGCGTGCTGGAAGAAAAGAAACTCAGCAAGCTGGGATCCAGAGTAGAGGTCCCCGTGGATGTGCGCGTGATCACCGCCTCAAACCGCAACCTCTTCGAACTCAGCAAGCACAGAAAGTTCAGGGCCGACCTCTATCACCGGCTAAGCACTTTTGTGATCGAGATACCACCCCTGAGAGAAAGAAAAGATGACATCCCTCCCCTGCTGGAATACTATATCCATCACTTTGCGGCGCAGATGAAGAAGGTGATAAAAAACATCAGCCCTGAGCTTATTAGGATGACTGAATACGATTTCCCGGGCAACGTGAGGGAATTACGGAATATGGTAGAACGCGCCATCATCCTTTGCGACAGCGACAGCATTGGCTGGGAGAATTTCCGTTATGGCGTTCCCGGCATGGAACTGGAAGTTGATTCTGCCCTTCCCGCCGACACCCTCGACCTGGCGGAAATAGAAAAGAACGTGATCCTGAAAGCCCTTGAACGGGCCAACAATAACAAATCCAAAGCAGCTGAGCTGCTCAACATCACCTGGCAGGCTCTCGACCGCAGGATGGAGAAGCACCATATTAAGTAGTGTTGAGGGTTGAGGGTTGGGTGTTGAGTGTTGAGTTAATTTTGAATTCTTAATTTTTAATTGGTGGCGGGTTTTATTGGTATAAGAAGTTAGCATATAGACGAGCCCTCGCTCATTAATGAATGAAAGATGAAACATACACTAAGAGAGTGGAAAGTTGAAGATGTCAAGAGTTTGGTTAAGCATGCGAATAATTGGGCAATCGCCAAAAACTTAACTGATAAATTCCCTTATCCATATACTGAAAATGATGGTTTGAATTTCATCAAATATGCAAGCGAAGAGAAGTCAAATGTCATCTTTGCAATAGACATAAATGGTAAGGCTTGTGGAGGAATTGGGTTACATCCACAAACTGATATACATAAAAAGAATGCTGAACTAGGTTATTGGCTTGGAGAACCATTTTGGGGAAACGGAATAATAACAAGTGCAATTAAAGAAGTAATCAAGTTTGGCTTTAATAATCTTGAGATAGACAGAATTTTTGCAAGGCCATTTGGCTCGAATATCGCCTCTCAGAGAGTCCTCGAAAAATCAGGTTTTAAACTTGAAGGAAAATTTGAAAAAACTGTTTGGAAAACGGATAAGTATGAGGATGAATTAATTTATGCCATTAGAAAGAATAAATGAGAAGCATTTAAGTCCCCGGACGCAGTCAATCGAAGACCGAAGAACGAAAATCGAGGAACGAAGAACGAATATGACATCTCAAATACAGAATACAGAATTGCAAATTTCTTCTCCCCGGGTGCAAGGTGCAGGGATACATCAAATAAATGCGGAGCATTTACCGACCGGCCTCAT
>QMPN01000378.1 GCA_003648575.1 Bacteroidota bacterium | reverse complement strand
CCTGCATCTGGAACAGCATCTCGTTACCGGCCCTGCGGGCCACATCACCACTGTCAACTTCTTCAGTCCCCAGAACAGCATAGTCGATCTTCAGGTGATTCATCACCTTGACCAGTTCGCGTGATACCTTTTTATACCTGTCGTCGAAAGCTCCGGCGGAGCCGATCCATAATAGGTATTCAGGGGTTTTCCCTGCTGCCTGCATATCGGCCATCAGGGGCACCTCAAGTCCATCAGCCCAGAGCATCCTGTCTTCAGGGGAAAACTGCCAGGGGGCGCCATTATTTTCAATATTGGAGAAGATAGAATTCAACTCTCCGGGAGCGGCCGACTCTTCCATCACCAGGTATCTTCTCATGTCGACGATAAGGCTGGGGTGATTGATATTGATCGGGCATTCCTGAGCACAAGCATTACAGGTAGTACAGGCCCAGAGCTCTTCTTCGCTGATATAGCTTCTGATAAGTGACTTTTCATCAGTATAGCCACCATCTTTGACCAGGCCGGGGCCTTTTTCTTTCATGCGGGCCCTCAGGTCCATCATTACTTTTCTTGGAGAAAGAAGCTTGCCGGTGATGTTTGCCGGGCAAACATCAGTACACCTTCCACACTCGGTACAGGCCAGGGAGTCCATGTAGTTTTTCCAGGTCACATCTTCTACATCAAGCACCCCGAAGCGAGAAACCTGTCCTTCCTCTTCTGCCGGCGGTTCGGCAAAGGCGGCGTTGGGATCCATCATCAGCTTCACCTCATCGGTGATCTCGGGCATATTGGGGAGGTATCCCAGCGGCTCCAGCCTGCTGAAAAACACATTGGGAACCGACATGAATACATGAAAATGCTTTGAATAAGGCAGCACATTGGCAAAAAGAAATATCAGGAGAATGTGTCCCCACCAGTTGATCTCATGCCAGAGATGAGCCTGGGCTTCCGGTAAGTTCCCGAAAAATCCCGCCAGGTATTCACTGACCGGATATAATCCGATGATCTCATGCCCTACTGACCTGGCATACACAACATAAAAAGTGTTCATGCCCAATAAACTAACCATCAACAGGCCGATGAGGGTCAGGGCAATGTTCGCATCTAAATGCGACTTATGACCCATCTCCACCCCGGAGTAGCGTTTAACATGTAAAAACAGCCTTCTGAACAGGAATGCGATGATCATGATCAGGATAACAAAGCCAGACACATCGCCCAGGGCAATGATAATATCATAAATAGGTCCCAGGAACCCCAGCACCCTTTCTGTCAGAAACAAGCCGTCGATGATCATCTCGATGCTGCCGATCAGGATCACGATAAAGCCCCACCAGACCAGGGCATGCATAAATCCCAACACCGGACGTCTAAATATCTTGGTCTGCCCGAAAGCCACTTTTATCATCACCCCAAAGCGTTTCCCCCAGTTCTTAACGGGGAAAGGTTTGGTGAGTTTGAAGAGTTGGAAAACCCGGAACATGGTAAATGAAAATATCCCGAGGGTTACGAGTATTGATATGGCAAAAATTATCTGTTTTGTCATAGGTATTTAATTACATGTTATATACAATAATATAAATAATATTTTTTAGAATATGTTTAAATAATGGGCGTGACCTGGCAGGTCGCCGACCTGCCAGGTCGCGAGTTTTTTGCTATATTTGCTTTTGCTCCAATTAAGTGTGAAGAAAATGAACAAAAAGCCGGACATATATAAGCCAAACAATCACGTAAGGATCGTTACAGCAACTTCTCTTTTCGACGGCCATGATGCTGCCATTAATATTATGCGCAGGATCATTCAGGCAACAGGGGTTGAGGTGATCCACCTTGGCCACGACCGCTCGGTAAAAGAGATCGTTGACTGTGCCATTCAGGAGGATGTCCAGTCGGTAGCCATTACCTCTTATCAGGGAGGGCATATGGAGTATTTTAAGTATATGTATGACCTGCTGAAGGAAAATGGATGTGAGCACATTAAGCTCTTCGGTGGTGGTGGAGGCGTGATCCTTCCGGAGGAGATGGATGAGCTGCATGAGTACGGCATCACCAGGATCTATTCACCGGATGACGGTCGCCATATGGGACTGCAGGGCATGATCAACGACCTGGTGAAGAATTCCGATTATCCGACAGGGAAAGGGATCAAGGTTAGTACGGAGGATATTGAAGCTAAGAACCCGCATGCCATCGCACAACTCATCTCTTCAGCTGAGAATAATCCCGATGAGGTCAGGGCATTGATCGATAAGCTTGATAAGAAAACGAAAGGATCTCCTGTGCTTGGAATTACCGGTACAGGCGGCTCAGGGAAATCCTCCATGGTGGATGAGATCGTACGCAGGTACCTCGACGATTATCCTGATAAAACTATCGGCATCATCTCCGTCGATCCTTCGAAACGAAAAACCGGAGGTGCACTCCTGGGCGATAGGATTCGCATGAATTCCATCGACGATCCGAGAGTGTACATGCGTTCACTGGCTACCAGGCAGTCAAACCTCGCCATGTCGAAATATGTGAAAGATGCAGAAGTAATTCTGCAGGCGGCCGGCTTCGACCTGATCATTCTGGAAACATCCGGAATAGGCCAGTCTGATACCGAGATCATCGATCACAGCAACCTTTCCATGTATGTGATGACACCTGAATACGGGGCTGCCACCCAGCTGGAAAAGATTGACATGCTCGATTTTGCCGATATCATTGCATTGAATAAATTCGATAAGCGCGGAGCCCTTGATGCCTTACGCGATGTGAAGAAGCAATATATGCGCAACCATATGCTGTTCGAATCCAATGCAGATGATATGCCTGTGTACGGGACCATCGCTTCTCAGTTCAACGACCCGGGCGTAAACCAGCTTTACCGGGCCATTATGGAACGTATTGATGAGATATCCGGAGGGAAGTTCAAAACAACGATGGAGGCCAGCGATGAGATGTCGGAAAAGATCCATATCATTCCTCCTAAAAGGACCCGTTATCTTTCTGAGATCGCTGAGACAATAAGAAATTATAATGAATGGGCCGATACGCAGGCGGAGGTAGCTCAGCGTATGTATGCTCTTCATGAATCCACTGCCCTGCTGGAAGGGAAAAAGGAAGCTTCTGAGGCATTAGAAGCGGCTTACAAAGATGAAGAACTCGATCTGGATCCCCACAACATGGAGATCATCCGTAGCTGGGATGAGAAACGGGAATCTTATAAAGCAGATCAATTTATATTTAAGGTCAGGGATAAAGAACTAAAGGTTGAGACACATACTAAGTCCTTGTCTCAAATAAATATACCAAAAATAACGCTTCCGGCATATAAAGGCTGGGGGGACATCCTCAAGTGGGTATTACGAGAAAATGTACCTGGCGAATTTCCATTTGCTGCCGGTGTTTTTCCCTTTAAACGGGAAGGCGAAGACCCGACCAGGCAGTTTGCCGGGGAAGGCGGACCGGAGCGGACCAATAAACGCTTCCACTATCTCTCTTTTGGCATGCCGGCCGTCAGGCTGTCTACAGCTTTTGATTCGGTAACCCTCTATGGCCGGGATCCGGATGTACGACCCGACATATATGGGAAGGTTGGAAATGCAGGTGTATCGATCTCATGCCTCGATGATGCCAAACGTCTGTATTCAGGCTTCGACCTGGTGGATGCTAAAACATCCGTTTCTATGACCATAAACGGGCCTGCCCCAACACTGGTGGGCTATTTTATGAATGCGGCTGTTGATCAGCAGTGTGAGCTATATATTAAAGAACAGGGCCTGG
>QMPN01000377.1 GCA_003648575.1 Bacteroidota bacterium | reverse complement strand
GCTGGATTATATGGCACCAACACTCCTTATAGAACCCTATTATTTCTCTGATGGACAGATACTGGAAGAAGATTATGTGTATACCTCTTTTACACATAGCAAGATGTATATGACGGATGTGATGTGTAACGATTGTCATGACGTACACAGCCTGAAATTGAAGTTTGAGGCAGTCACCTCCAATGAGCTGTGCCTGCAATGTCACAGGGCAGATATCTATGATGTATATGATCATCATTTCCATAAAAAGACCGGTGAGGAAGGGCAGGCAATTCAGCTTGAGGAGAAAAGCTGGGAAGTGGGCAGTGGTGCCCTGTGCGTCAACTGCCATATGCCCGGGCGTTACTATATGGGCGTGGATTTCAGGCGTGATCACAGCTTTCGTGTTCCCAGGCCTGACCTGAGTGTGTCTGACGGAAACCCGAATGCATGCAACGAATGCCATGCAAATAATACGCCTGAATGGGCAGCATCCTATATTGATAAGTGGTATGGATTAAGCCGCAGGCCTCATTTCGGAACGGTATTCGCAGCCGCCCGTCGTGGAGAAGAGAGCGCCGTGCCGGGACTTGTAAACATTGCCCTCGATGAGCTCTTCCCGGTTATCGTACGAGCAACGGCCATCTATGAGTTGGAAAGATTTCCTGATAGCACCGGCATGCAAGCCATAATCACCTCCCTCGATGATCCTGAATCACTGATCAGGTACCAGGCCCTGCAGAGTTATTTGCCGGCATCAATGGAAGAAATGCTGGAACTGATGAGCCCTATGCTGAACGACCCTGTTAAGGCTGTGAGGATGCAGGCTGCATTCCGGATGAGCAGTATTCCGGTGGAGGGAATGGATTCATCGCTTTACAGGGAATTTAATGAATCACTGACAGAGTACAGGTATGCCATGGAGTATACCGGTGAATTTGCTGCAAGCAGGCATAACCTTGGTGTGATATACCAGAATACCGGGAGGTATGAACTGGCAGAGAAAAACTTCCTGGCTGCCATCCGTATCGATGATGAGTTTTATCCTTCTATGGTCAATCTGGCAGTTACCTATAACCAGCTTGGTAAAAATGATGAAGCAGAAGCTGTGCTCAGACATATGATTAAAGACTTCCCGGGCTACCACGATGCCCATTACTCCCTGGGTTTGCTGCTGGCAGAAAAAGGCGACTATACGGGAGCCCTGGAGTCACTGGAAACTGCCTCTGAATTGGTGCCTGATTATGCCCGTATCTGGTATAATCTGGCTATGCTGTATCAGCATTTTGGACGGACCAATGAATTCATAGAATCGCTGGATGTTGCTCTGGAACTTGAACCGGCCAATATGGATTACCTCTACGCACTGGCCGAGTACTATTATCGACAGCAGAATTTTGAAGAAGTAAAAAGGATCGCAAACGAAATCATCCGGTATCATCCCGAAAACCCCCTGGGAACGCAGTTATTGGAATTGGTTAACAGTAATCAGTAAGCAGCCCCCCGCACCCCGCACCCCGCACCCCGCACCCAACACCCAACACCCAACACCTTTTATAAATAATTAACACCCGCTTATTAATTTTTGTACGACCTTTGCCGCTCGTTTTAAATGGCAAGAAGAACCTTATATATAATCCTGGCTGTATTGGCCTTGATCGTTGCTTCCTGGTTTGTCGTAGCTGAGACATTTCCGAAAGAAACAAGCCGTTTCCCAATTTTTGTATTGGGCCTGCTGCTTGACCTGTATTTGTGGGTATCTATCAGGAAAATGCTCAGATCATGGAAACGCATACTACGATTTGCTTTTACCTTTATTTACTGGCTCCCTTTTGCATTGATGATCGTTTTAGGAATCGCTTCCCTGTTTGCAAACCTCTACCTTTGGAAGCCTCATCTTGTTACTTACGTGGGTGGTGTCATTTTCATTGTTTACGGCGCAAAACTCTTTTCGATCGCATTTTTCCTTCTGGCCGACCTGATCAAGATTATTCGACATGTGATCCGATTCACATATCATAAAAGCCGGAAGAAGCCCTGCCCTGATCCGGCTAAGCGAATCAGCAGGGCAAATTTTCTCAGGAACATCGGATTAATAGGTGGTGGTTTTGTCCTCAGTGGTATGATCATCGGGGCGGTACGCTGGGCCTATGATTTCAGGATCAGGAGGGTATCGCTGCGTTATCCTGTGCTACCCCGTGAACTGGAAGGTGTGAAGATGGTACAGATATCTGACCTGCACCTTGGCAGTTGGACAAACAAAGATGCCTTAAAGGAAGCTGTTGAAGTGATCAATAATGAAAGACCTGACTTTATTTTCTTCACAGGTGATCTGGTAAACTTCCTCACAAGAGAAGCTTATATATACAAAGACATCTTAAAAGAGTTGAAGGCCAAATATGGAGTGTATGCTGTATTGGGAAACCATGATTACGGGGATTATGTGAAATGGGAAATCAGGGCGGAGAAAGAACAAAACCTTCGCGACCTGGAAAAACTATATGACGAAATGGGCTGGCAACTGCTCAGAAATGAACACAAATTGATACAGGTGAACGGCATCCCTGTGGCCGTTGCCGGTGTGGAAAACTGGAGCATGTATGAGCGCTTTCCCAGATATGGAGACCTGAACAAAGCACTCGATGGCGGCAGTGAAGCCCGCTTTAAGATATTACTCTCACATGACCCGTCACACTGGGATAAAGTTGTAAGCCAGCAACGCCCCGACGTGAATATCACCCTTTCGGGTCATACCCATGGTTTCCAGTTTGGTGTTGAATTGAAAAACTTCCGATGGAGCCCGGCTCAGTATATGTATAAACGCTGGGCAGGACTTTATTCAAATCCGGCCACCGACAACCCTCAATACCTGTACGTTAACAGGGGGTTGGGTATGATCGGGTATCCTGGCCGTATCGGCATTCTGCCGGAAATAGCGGTACTTGAACTGACGTCGGACAACTGATAAGTACCATAGCTACTCAGCGGAGGCGCTGCCGCGAGGACAATCAATTTCAAAGATTTTTTTATATTTGTATGTACAAGCAGTTTCTGTGAAAAGATCGCATACATACCTCTATACCTTCCTCATAGTATTCCTGATCTTCAGGCCTTGTTCAGACTATGCCTGTACAGTGTTTTATATGTATAAAAACGGCAAAGTATTGGGCGGAAGCAATGAAGACTGGAAAGATCCCAATACCAGATTTTGGTTCTATCCTGCTTCAGAAGGAAAGCATGCATGGGTTAAGTTCGGATTTTCCGGTGGCTTTCCGCAGGCAGGGATGAATGATTCAGGTATCTTCTGGGATGGTACATCCAATCCATGGCAAGGTATGCCATACTCTGAAGAAAATAAACAGTTTTATGAGGGCGCATTGATGCAGAAGGTGATGGAAGAGAGCAGTAGCATTTCCGAGGTGACCGGCATTTTTGATCTGTATTACTGCCAGGACCAGTACCGTGGACAATATCTTGTCGGGGGCGCGAATGGGCTTTCAGTTATTATCGATGGAGATTATTATCATCATAATGATAAATCATATCAGGTACTTACTAATTTCCACCAGTCAAATCCCGCTCTGGGAGGACATCCATGCTCAAGATATAATACTGCTACGGACATGCTGGAAAACTGTGATACATTGACAGAATACTATGCCGGCAGTGTATTGTCTGCAACCTGCCAGAATGGCTCCTTTCCAACGCAGTACTCTTTGCTGTTCGACCCACAATTGAGACAGATTTATTTGTTTTATTATCAGAATTATGAGGAG
>QMPN01000376.1 GCA_003648575.1 Bacteroidota bacterium | reverse complement strand
CGTTTACTTTTTGTAAAAGAATTGAGCTAGAAAAGGAGAGTTCAAAATGAGCTTAGTTGCATTAATGGTTATAGCATTTATTGCTGCTGGTTCCGTAATCTATCTAGTCTCTTATATGCCTCTGGAATCTAAAATGGCTAATACTCAATACTCTCCAAGATTGTTACTATGTAAACTATTAGCTCCATTCGATGTTGTAGCTACCCTGTTCTTAGTTATAGGACCTGTAGTTGGCTTCAGTGTCGTTGTTGCTGGAATCGGCGTTATTGTTTATAGCACATTCGTAGGAGTAGGTTTGAGTTGCGGTATTATCTTTATGAAAAAAGTAATGATACCAAAATGGAAAATTCAATACGATAATTCAATTGGTTTAAACCAAGGAAGGCTTTAACTAATGCAGGTATTAGTAAAATGTGAAAGATGTAACAAAGAGGGAATCATTCCTGATAACCTTTTTGTCCATCATAAATGCTCTCACTGTGAGGGCTCAACACCGGATACAGAGGAATTCTGGTTGGATCCGGAAGAAGAACTGGACTTTTATAGTCCACAAGAGAGAAGGAGTTAGAAATGAATAAAGTATTGTTGCAAGGAAACCTGGGAAAGAATCCTGAACTCACAACCCTACCTAGTGGAATGACTAAATGTACGTTTAGTATGGCCACAACAGAAAGGCGAGGAAAAGACAAAGAGAACATCACTGAATGGCACTATGTCATCGCCTGGGGCAAGCAGGCCGAAGTTTGCGCTGAATATCTCTGTAAAGGCAGCTCTGTGCTCGTAGATGGTCGCTTGCGTACCAGGAACTACGAAGACAACAGCGGTGTTAAGCGCTATGTCACAGAGATTCACACGAACGAAGTCACGTTCCTAGACAAGAAGAAGGAAGTCTAAACTAACAAAATCAAACAGCTATATAGCCTTGACGAAGGCCTAAAAGCAGTATCTATAGAAACTGCAAAATAGCAACAAGAACTAAGGTTCTTGTCCCAGTGGCGCTGGAATTCTGGGTTTTACTTTTAGAAAAGGAAAAACAAATGGCTATTAAATACTATTTCATTCTTGTAGTTCTGTTCTTGTTGGTGGCGTGCAATAAAGAAGGAGAAATAATTACATGCTTTGAAGAACAACCACAAGCAGAGACAGTCTCACAAGATGCCATTGTCGAACTAGTTTTTGAATCAAAAACATACACTAGCTTCTGTGTTGCAACTGCTATTCATAAAAACGTTTTAATTACAGCAGCTCATTGTATTAACATGGCAGGAGGAGAAATACATCTTAGAAGAGCAGGAGAAGGAATTGGATACTCTTATAAAGCAGATGCTTATATTTATCCTGGATGGGACATCGACGAAATAGCCTATTGGAACAAGAAGAAAAAAGACATTGCTCTTATTGTAATTAGAGACCCTAGTTGGACTGGAACTGATTCTTACATGTCTATCTTAAGCGGCGACTTAAAGAACAAACTTAAATTATATTTGTACCAAAGAAAATACGAATTAACACCTAAAGTAAAAATAGAAATTGATTACAAAGACTATTTCACAGCAGGCTCTACAAAGAAAGCTTATGTTTGTTTTGGAGATTCTGGTGGCCCAGCCTTTAAAAATAAAATACTCTATGGAGTCTTAAGTGCAGGACATATTAATAAAGATACTGGATGTTCTTATCCTTATGGAGGAATATTTTGGACTAAGCTTATAAACGATAAAACAGATTGGTTAATTGAAATCTTAGACGAGGAAGCTAATATTAAATGTACCTCTAAGCCTATCGATTACTATTGACTTAACTTAAATATAACAGCTATAAGCTAGCTTTATGGCTAGCAGAGGACGCCAAGCGACCTCAAGGAACAACTCGGTGACGCTGGAAGTCCGAGGCTTTTATTCTCTACGCGAAACCCTAATAAGGGTCAAGTTACAGTGGTTTGTAACTTCTGACGAGCAGCTAAAAACAAACAAAGAGGTAAACGAAATGCAAGAAAAACAACCAAAAGGAACAACTAAGGTTACCCAAAGATCAGACACTGAAACAGGACGTAGTCTTGTTACCTTTCGCCCAAAAGACATCCAGCTAATAATAACAAGTCAATCTCTTGTTGGAGACAAAGGAGAACTTCAGGAAGTATTTCTAGACAACAGAGAGAGACCTGTCATTCTAAGGTTGACTCTAGAAGAGATGTACAAAGCAATGAACGAACAAGAAGAGAGCTAACTAAAATGGAGCCTTCTAAAGCTATCTGTAAAAAATGTAAAACACCTATTGTCCCAGAAGTAAAACTAGGACATAGTGGGTTTTGCACTATACTTGTCTGTCCAGCATGTGACGAGAGAGAAGTAATTAGTGTTACTTTTCTTCCGGTCGGAGGAGAAAAATGATTAATGGACTATTTGTTCTTATTATTCTAGCCTTAATTATAGTGGGAGTAGAAATAAGCCTAATCAAGAAAAATGCAAAAGAAATTGGTAGGCTAATTCTTACTCACAACCAGGCTCTTGTTGTCCTCGTTGAAAAAGAAAAAGAAAAGGATAGTTAAATGTGTCTTGCCGCGAAACGAAAAGAAACAGTAGAAGAATCTAATTGGACAGAAGACATTCTGTTATTTGAAACGTGCCCAAGGTGTAACGGAGAAGGTACCTTCGTTCGTAATAAAAAAGAAATTTCCTGCAACTATTGTGAAGGAGAAGGCGTATTATATGTCGAGCGAAAAGGAAAAAGAAGAGAAAATCAAAGCCATCAATAAAAGACTCAACGATTTTATTGATAAAGTATCTCCACTCTATCAACCTACACCAAACTATCAAGAAAGAACATACGAGAATAGCGAGGAAGGTTTAGAAGACCTAGCTCATCCTAACAGAAAGAAAAAGAAGAAGGACGAATATTATGAAAAATGTGATTCCTCTTGTTCAGGAAGCTGCAAGCCCTAAAAGAGATACTTATTGTCTTAGCTCTTATCTTGATATAGCCATAGTACCTGAGAAAAGAAAAGATATCATTTCTAAGCTAGCTAGAAAGATCAACAGTTCTAAACTAGAATTTGATACTATTGCTTTTACAGGTGTTAGTGGAGCACTTATCGGTCCTGCACTAGCAGATAAGCTCAACAAGAAAATGATAATTGTAAGAAAGAAAGAAACAAAAACACATGCCTATCGAAAAGCTGAAGGGTTCTATAAGTTCAGTACATCCCATAAAGAAGTAAAGTATATTATTATCGATGATGTAATAGATAGCGGAAAGACTATAGTTACTATCATTCAAAGGATAGATAAGGTAAGTATGCTCGGTAAAACAAACGGCTTAAAAAACAACTGTTGTGTAGGTATCTTTTTATACAATGACTCAACTAAAGAACATCGAGAAAGAAACAGTTACTGTGAAGTAAAAGAAGAAACAAAAAAAGACTACAGTATGGACTGTCACTTTTATTTCGACAAACGGAGGAAAACATCTAATATAACTGTTCCGGTTTTCTTTATTCGTCCCTATTCCATACAATCATAGTGTAGAAAGAGAAGCATCAAATGACGTATTTCAGAATTCAAACAAAAGAGAACAACATCTACAAGCATCTACGCTTTTTCACCAGAGAATTAGCGGAGCATTGGGCGTTAAGCGTTCTTCCCGTTAAAGACGGAGTATTAGAAGTTGATATTGAGACATCAACAAAGGAGTAGAAATGTTTATTCTTGCAGTCTTAAGTTTTGTATCTCTCGTCTTTCTTGGTCTTACTGTCTTCCTTCATGTAGACATGGACAAGAAAGT
>QMPN01000375.1 GCA_003648575.1 Bacteroidota bacterium | reverse complement strand
TTGAGGGCAATCCTCTTATGCAGGTTCCACTTTTGCATGGCGAGGGCCACCATAAATCCGCCAATAAATAAAAAAATAACATGATTGAAGTAGGTGGATGAAACATCCTTGCCATCCATGATACCCAGCAAAGGAAATAATGCCACCGGGATGAGTGAAGTAACAGCCAGCGGAACAGCTTCTGTGATCCACCATACGGCCATTAAGAGGGCCACAGCCATGGTGGCGCTTACAGCAGGTTGGGAGGGGTCCAGGTTTGTGAAGAAGAAGAAATAGATGAAGAGTAAAGGCCCGGCGACAAGCCCTATACCTTTCACGTGAGATGGTTTTTGCCCTGAAAACTTCGAAAATCCTGTCATACAAAGGCTTTGTAGAGCGAATATAGCGCTTTCTTAAAAATTTTACAATAAGCTGTAATGAAATCTGTTATAATTTTATAATTTTGCAGCCCATCAAAATTAAAGAATATGAAAAGGTTAGCAGTTGTAGCATTTGGAGGAAACGCATTGCTGAAAGCAGGCGAAGAAGGAACCATCGGGCAACAGGAAGCCAATGCCCGTTATACAAGCGAACGCTTGCTTCTACTACTTCAGAATAATTATAACCTGGTGATTACTCATGGCAACGGGCCTCAGGTTGGCAATATTCTTCTGGCAAACAATGCCGGGCATAAACTGATGGGTATGCCTGAGATGCCGCTCGATATATGTGTAGCATATTCACAGGGTTTTATCGGTTATATGATTGAGCAACAACTGAGGAACGTGCTGCGGGCCAATGAAATGGATCGCGATATTATATCTATCATCACCCAGGTACTGGTAACGAAGGATGATCCTGCATTTAAAAATCCAACCAAGCCAATTGGGCCATATTATACGAAGGAAGAGGCGGATAAGATCGCGGAAATCAGCGACTCAAAGTTTGCTGAAGACCCACAGGGCAGGGGATACCGTAAAGTGGTAGCTTCTCCGAAACCCCTGGTAATCTCCAATGTTGATACCATTCGTAAGATCTCACGTGAGGGACAGATCGTGATCGCTGTAGGTGGTGGAGGAATCCCTGCTTATTATGCTGCTGAAAATGAACTCCGTGGTATTGACGCTGTGATCGATAAAGACCTGGCATCAGCTTTGGTGGCATCACAGATCAACGCTGATAAATTCTTTATCCTGACCGATGTATCTAAAGTGTACCTCAACTTCAACACTCCCCAGCAGAAAGCCATCGACCGTATGTCAGTTGCCGAAGCAAGGCGTTACCTGGAAGAAGGACAGTTTACTGAAGGAAGCATGGCCCCCAAAGTACGTGCAGCCATCCACTTCGTGGAACATACCGGGAAAGATACCATTATTACCAGCGCTGATAAATTAGGGGTAGATCTTGGCGGGACCAGGGTTGCTATTGTGTAGTTTGAAGTGCCTAAAGTGAGCTAAAGTGCCTAAAGTTAGTGAGACTGGCATATTAAGAGAGAAGCGAATTAAGATGCCATAGCCGAACTAATCCCGACGAAGGAGGTATCTGCTAAAGTGCCTAGAGTTATTCAACTCCAAACTCTAGCTCACTCTATTCCTTCGGTTTCAGGTTCTCGACAGTGAAAACATCATCTGACAGGCCCTGGTCGAAAATAACATCCTTTAGCTGGATCTTGGTAGAATGCTTTTTCTTGATGTTGGTCATGATCACCTCTTTGGCATTCCAGTATTTCCCGATCTTTTCGTATTTGTAGGTGGATTCCTTGAACTTCTTCCCGCCTTTATCATAATACTCCATCTTGATAGGGTAGAAATTAGTCTTATCCTGGGTGACGATCACCTTGCTATAACTTGATTTGTCGCCCCTGGGTGTCAGTTCCAGGATAAAGGCATCTTCCCTGGTCTCTGCCAGGCGGGGAAAGAATCTTTCTGACCACGGCTCTGTGGCCATGTCCTCATACGAAAAGTCGGTGCCGGTAAAAGACTGGCTTTTGGCAAGCAATGTAATTTTTTTTGGATTTCCGAATGCAGGCAAATACAGCCACATCACGCCACCGGGCAAAGAAAGCGTGGCCGTGCCGGCTTGCTTCTCAGGCTTGGTATACCTGTATAGTTTCTTGTCGCGCCCCTTCTGGAACATCTCTGCCTCTCGTGCTTTTTCCTCACCATCTTTATCGACCAGAACAATGGCTATTATTCCCTGCTTGTCCTTAGGCGAAAACATGATGTTATCAAGTTTTGCCAATAAACCATGGGCATCTTGTGCATTCAGCCCTGAGATTAAAAATATTCCAAGTGATATTATTGTTAAAAGCTTCTTCATCCTTGCTGTACGTTACTTGTTTCTAGTTACTAGTTACTTGTCTCTGCCTACTGCTTACTGCCAACTGCCAACTGCTTACTGCCTACTGCTTACTGCTTACTGCCTACTGCCTACTGCTTACTGCCTACTGCCTACTGCTTACTGCTTACTGCCAACTGCCTACTGCTTACTGCCAACTGCCTACTGCCTACTGCCTACTGCCTACTGCCTACTGCCTACTGCCTACTACCTACCTTTTGCTCCTCCTCCTCAATACACGCCTATTATCCAGGATAAGGATCACCGGTAACAAAGTGAGTGAACCCACTCCCGAACCAATCATACTTAATGCCACCAGGAAACCGAAGTACTGCAGTGGTACCATCTCTGAGAATAAGAGGATCAGGAATCCTGCCGACACTGAGATCACATTGATCACGATGGCCTTACCACTGACCAGAATGGTTTCTCCCAATGCATGGCTGATGTCGTCGTCGTGGGATTTCATCAGGTACTTGACATTGCTGATCACATGTATGGAATAGTCAATTCCTATGCCAAGTGCGACGCTGGCCACCAAAACTGTTGCAATATTGAGCGGAATACCGGCAAATCCCATTACCCCGAAAAGTATGATAATTGCAGCAATGATAGGGATTGTAGCGAAGAATCCGGTCTTTAGCGATCGCAGGATCAGACCGACAAAAATAATTACCATGATGAGGGCAATACTCAGACTGCCAAACTGGCTTCTGATCAGACTGCGATCCATGGTTACATCAACAAAAGGCATCCCGGTGATTAGAATTTCACATTCTTCAGAAGAGTTTTTAAGGATGAACTTATCCATATATTTGGCAAATTCTATCTTGGCTTTATTGTCAGGCGACATGAACTTGGAGATAAGTACGGCCTCTGTCATGTCCTCATTCACATATGTTTTCAGGATATCATTGCCATCAAGGGTAAAAGCCCACAATTGCTCTATCATATCCTTATTGGGTGGTATCCTCCGGATGCCTTCTCCCATACCGTAATTGACCTCCATTACCAGGTTTGCTACTGAGTTGGTAGCACGCACGTCGGGGCTTCCCTTCATATAGTTTGAAGTCTCCACGATCATATTCAGCACCTCCGGGCTCTGCACATCACCTTTAAATAGTACAAAGATGGGCTTGGAACCACCAAACTTGTTGATCATGATGTTTTCTGCCGTACGGGCAGGGTTGTCCTTCCTGAAGTATTCCTGTATATCGACACTCCTCTGGATCAGAAAAATGCCAATGATGCTGATAAGGATCAGGATACTCCAGGTAGTGAGGATATACTTCGGGTGTTTAATTAGAAGGTTTTTCAGGGGTATCAGGAAATAATTATCGAGGAGATGATTCTTGTTTACTTGATTATTCTTTGAAGCATTTTTATTGTAAATCGACAGTGCTGCGATCAGGGCCGGAATAAAAAATAGTGACAGGGCTGCTGCAAAGAAAGTTCCGAGAGC
>QMPN01000374.1 GCA_003648575.1 Bacteroidota bacterium | reverse complement strand
CGTTGGTGGAGCGATCGATACCAGGTTCCTGCCCGCTATCCTTAAGGGCATTATGGAACGCATGGAACGAGGGCCTCTTACCGGCTCATACGCCCGTGATATCAGGGTTATGGTATACGACGGTAAAATGCACTCCGTCGACTCCAATGAGATCTCCTTCAAGCTGGCAGGCCGTAATGCCTTCAGCCTTGCGTTTAAAGAAGCAGGACCGAAGATCATGGAACCTATCTATGACGTAGAAATTATGGTTCCTGAAGATAAAATGGGCGGAGTAATGACCGACCTGCAGGGTCGTCGCGCCATCATCATGGGTATGGACGGAGGTTCAATTAAGGCACGTGTACCACTGGCAGAGATGAACAGGTATTCAACTGCCCTCAGCTCGCTGACCAGCGGCCGCGCTTCCTATGAAATGACCTTTGCTGAATATGCACAGGTACCGCCCGACGTACAGGATAAGCTTCTGAAAGCTTACGAAGAACAAAGCGAAGAAGAATAGAAAAATAGGCTGTCTCAAAAGTCAGATATTTAAGTCATTTCGACCGAAGGGAGAAATCTATTATGCTGACTATCAGTAATACAGATTTCTCGCTAACGCTCGAAATGACCTTGAGCAGACCTTTTGAGACAGCCTCTTTTTTTATTTCTGCACCTTTTACGGCAATATATCATATTAAAACACTTACCACCTTACTTTTCAGACATTTAACTTCGTGCTGAGTTTCTGTAAGTTGTTTTCTATTTTGTTTCATCTTAACTTTGTAATTGAAGTAACCTATATATATACTATACGTATACATAAAATATTATACTTCACTATAGCCCAAAAACGACCAAATCTTCAAAGGCATGAAAAACTTTACCCTTTTAGTTTTCGTCATTTTTTTTCTTTTTGGGACACTGCGCTCACAGGAATGGATTCAAAACCTTCCGAAGGATAAACTGGAGAGTGGTACCCTGAACTTTTTTGAAATACAGGAAGCATTTTATGATTACTGGGAGCCCTTCAATGTTGACAACGGGTATTATATGCTCGACGGGGAAAAAGAAAAGGCACCCTATTATAAACAGTTCAAGCGTTGGGAATGGTATTGGGAGAGCAGGGTTAACCCCAAAACAGGTGCATTTCCCGACTTAAAGGCACTTGATGAATACTATAAAACCATTACTGATAACAAGAGTATGAGTGGCAACTGGACCACGATGGGGCCAAGTACGGTTCCCAATCCCGGATATGCCGGCCTGGGCAGGGTTAATTGCGTTGCTTTCGTGCCGGGAAGCTCAAGTGCATATTATGCGGGCACAGCATCCGGTGGTATCTGGTATACAAATGATGATGGATCTTCATGGACAAACCTGAATGATTCTACTCCTGTTCTGGGTGTTAGCGATATTCTGGTCATCAATCCTGCCATAGGTCCTGACATTCTGTATATTGCCACAGGCGACCGTGATGGCGGATCTATGTGGTCCCTGGGCGGTCAGCAAAGCAACGACAATAACAGCATAGGGGTATTAAAATCGATTGACGGTGGAGCCACGTGGACAACTACCGGCCTCACCTTTACCGTAAATCAAAAGAGGAGGGTAAATCGCCTGCTGATGGATCCGAATTCAGCATATCAAACCATTTATGCTGCCACCACAAACGGGGTATACAAAACAACTGATGGCGGGGTAACCTGGCCACAAGTTTCAGGCAGCCCGGCATTCATTGATATGGAATTTAAGCCCGGCGATCCAACCACAATTTATGGGTCAACGGAAGGATGGACAACCACATCCATTTACCGCTCAACAAACTCAGGTGCAAACTGGGGAAGCGCTATTGCCACTTACTCAGGGCGGAGAACAGAGCTTGCTGTAAGCTATAACCAACCCACATGGGTTTATGCCCTGGTATGCAACACCAATGGTGGCATGGAAGGTGTTTACAAATCAACAAACAGCGGAGGTTCATATCCTCAGGTCTTGAATGGATCTGTTTCCGGCAATTATCTGCTTAACTGGAGTTGTACCGGAACGGGGACAAACAATGGACAGGGAACCTATGACCTTATTATTGCTGTTGATCCAAATAACGCCAATACAGTTTATGTGGGAGGAGTGAATTCCTGGAAATCCACTGATGGCGGATTAAATTTCAACATCGTTAACCATTGGTCAGGATGTACAGGTATTCAGACTGTACATGCCGACAAACATTTCTTTGCTTTTCAGAATGGGACATCTACCCTGTTCGAAGCAAATGATGGTGGTCTTTATAAAACCACTGATGGAGGAGGTATCTGGTCGCACCTGTCGGATGGCATGGCCATCGGGCAAATCTATCGTATGGGGATTGCTCAAACAGTTTCAGATGAGATAATCATCGGCCTGCAGGATAATGGAACAAAGGCGAGGTTAAGCGGAACCTGGAGTGATGTAATCGGGGGAGATGGCTTTGAATGTATTATTGATTATACAAACGAGAATACACAATATGGGGCTTTATATTTTGGAAACATTTTTCGAACATATGATTCCTGGGCTAACGCAACGCAGATCACGAGCGGGAACCAGGGTGCATGGTGTACTCCTTACCTGATCGACCCTCTCTACAACAATATGTTGTATGTTGGGTTCACTGAAGTATGGAAGAGCACAGACTATGGAAATAACTGGTCACAGATCAGTAACCAGGGAGGCACTACTGATTTCCAGAATATGGCAATATCAACCAGCAACCATAATTATATTTACGCAGCCACCTATAGCAACATATATCGGACTACCAACGGTGGCGGGGCCAGCACAACATGGACAGATATCACCTCAAATCTTCCGGTGGGATCCTCTAATATAACTTATATTGCAGTAAAAGATGATAACCCCGATCATGTATGGGTTTCCATGGGAGAATATAATAGCAATGGAGTATATGAAACTACAAATGGTGGTACAAGCTGGACTAATATTTCATCGGGGTTGCCTCCGCTGCCTGTGATGTGCGTGATCCAGAACCATCAGTATTCAGGTATTGAATTGTATGCAGGAACGGATGTAGGGGTTTATGTGATGCGTGACGGAGGAAGCTGGATACCGTTTAGTGACGGATTGCCAAACGTAGTTGTTACAGAACTCGAGATCTACTATGATGCAACACCTACCGACAGCAAGCTCTATGCTGCTACTTTTGGCAGAAATGTATGGACGTCTGACCTCTATTCACCTTATTCAGTACCTGTTGCTGACTTTGTCGGGGGCCCCACTATCGGACTCCCTCCAATGGATGTGAACTTCACTGACCTTTCACAAAACACGGTCACAAGCTGGGAATGGGACTTTGGTGACGGCAATACCTCTACATTGCAAAACCCGGTAAATTCTTATACCACCCCCGGGGTATATTCTGTACAGCTTATTGTTGTTGGACCGGGAGGCAGTGACTCGATCACTAAAACAGATTACATCACAGTAAACTATCATGCGCCTACCTGTGATTTCATGGCAGACGTAACTTCCGGCATAGTACCGCTCACGGTGAACTTCACCGATCTGTCAGTTGACTCTGTCGATACCTGGAGCTGGGACTTTGGTGACGGGGGAACTTCCAGCGAACAGAACCCGCAATATGATTATGGGATCCCGGGATTATATACTGTATCCCTTACCGTTACAGGGCCGGGAGGAAACGATACACATGTTAAGACGGATTATATCACTGTGAATTATCCCGCCCCTACGGCAGGATTTAACGGGTATCCAACTATTGGTGCTCCTCCGTTGAATGTGGTCTT
>QMPN01000373.1 GCA_003648575.1 Bacteroidota bacterium | reverse complement strand
AGTAACAAGTAACCAGGAACAAGAAGTATGAATCAATACGGATATCAGCAGAGACCGAATCCCATGGGAGACTTGAAAAAATTCTTCCGGGACAGCAGCATTCTGCCCAGGCTGATCATTATCAACACTGCGGTATGGCTGCTTATACAGCTGGCTTTTATGATCGGATGGGCGTTCAACCGCTCGGACCTCCTGGTGGAGGTGGTGATCATCGATTACCTCGCGCTTCCTGCAAGCCTTGAGCTGCTGATCACCAGGCCATGGACCCTGCTGACATATATGTTCCTGCATACCAGTTTCTGGCATATCCTTTTTAATATGTTGTGGTTATACTGGTTTGGGAAGATCTTCATGCAATACCTTAACCAGCGGCAGTTTATCACCACCTACCTCCTGGGTGGATTGGCCGGGGGATTGCTGTACATCCTGGCATACAATATTTTTCCTGTTTTTGAAACGGTGATGCCGCAGGCTAGGGCCCTTGGTGCCAGTGCATCTGTCATGGCCATTGTCACTGCTATATCATTTTATATCCCGAACTATACGATCAACATGATCTTTTTCGGCAGGGTTAAGATATTTTACCTGGCCCTGGCACTTTTTATCATCGACTTCTTTATGATCCGTCACGGGAATGCCGGAGGGCATATTGCCCATATCGGTGGAGCTGTATATGGGTTCTTCTACATATACTATCTGCGTAAAGGAAAAGATATCAGCAAACTATTTCCAAAAATCACATACAGAAAAAAAACGGGGCATACCATAAAAAGGAAGCCCAGGGCCAAAACAAAAAAAGCCAGCCGTCCGGTCACGGATCAAAGTTACAACAAGAATCGCGCAGCCAAACAAAGAAGGATCGATGAGATATTAGACAAAATTTCACGCTCCGGCTACGACAGCCTTACAAAAGAAGAAAAAGAACTGCTTTTTAATCAAAGCAATAAAAAATAAACAGGGATGATAAAATATCTACTTGTCGGGGTGATGATATGCTCACTTACAACTATAAGTCTTGCACAGGAGAATGAGTTGCATGCATTTGAGCTTGATCACCAGGGTGTTTACCCCTTAAAAGACCTTTCAGACAGCCCGGTTTTTGTCAATTACAATATTTCGTTCGAGAGTACACCCCAGAATGAGCCTACTGTCAGGATCAGCCGCAGTGATCCAAATATCGTTGTGGCAGCCTGGCGCGACTTTCGCCTTGGCTGGCAGGAACCCAACGTTATACGCAGGATCGGCTATTCCTATTCCCATGACGGGGGTATCACATGGTCGGAGAGCCAGCTTCTCCCCGACCCACTGCCGGACCACCTCTCACAGAGTGACCCGGTATTGACCAGCGACGCTTCAGGGCACTTCTACCTGAGCAGTACCTCAAGAAAGCCTGTTGTAAATTATAACAGGGATATGCTGCTTTATAAATCAACTGATAATGGTGAAAGCTTCACTTTGCATGCTGTTGCAGTTCCCGGCAGTGGAATGCAGGGAGAAGATAAAGAATGGATCTTTTGTGACCCGGTAACGACAAATTCCACCTACGATAATGTGATGATCGTGTGGAGAAGCTTTGGGCCGGAATACGGAATCAAATTCAGGAAATCAGACATTGGGGCTGCAAACTGGGGGCCGACACTTAAAGTTGGTGATAACTACTCAGGACAGGGAGCAAACATTGCTACAGGCACCAATGGTAATATATATGTTGTATGGTGGGATGGAGGGCTCAAATTCGACCGCAGCCTGGATGGCGGCAACAGCTTTGGGGCAGATACATATATCAGCACCTATGGTTCGCAGTCAAATACTTCTTTTCCATTTATCTGTGTCGACTACTCGGGTAAAGCTTCACGAGGTAATGTTTATGTGGTATGGACCGACAGGCGGAATGGTACGGACGATGTCTGGTTTCAGCGATCAACAGACCATGGGGATACCTGGATGGCTGAGCCTATCCTGGTGAATGATGTCACTATCAACCATCAATACTGGCCTGCTATTCAATGTGATGACAATGGAAGGCTCGCCGTGGTATATTATGATGAACGCGAAGGTCCATCTGAAATGAATGCATACCTCGCCTATTCTGATGATGAGGGAAGTACATGGACAAACAGCAGGCTGAGCAGTGAAACATTCAACGGTGCAACACCAAACAGCAATGTCCGTTTCGGGGATTATATCGGCATAGATGCCTATGATGGCAAGATCGTACCTGTATGGACTGACGACCGCGCAGGAAGCTATAACCAGGAGATATTCACGGCAGTGATTGACATTCCCATCTCAGTAGCTGAGAATAAGTTCGAGAATGAAGCATTCACACTTTACCAGAACTACCCGAACCCTTTTGGCGATGAAACGACACTGCATTTTGACCTGAATGAACAGATGCAGGTAAGGATCGAGGTTTTCAATATGGCCGGGCAGGTAGTTAGTGTTCCGGTAGATGCTGCTTTAAACAGTGGCAAGCACCAGGTAAAATGGTCGGCATCAGGACTGGGCCCGGGCATTTATTACCTTAAACTTTCATCCGGCAAGGCAGTCTCTTATTTAAAGATGACACACCGTTAAGACAGAGCTTAATGAGTATCAGGGAAAGAAAGAGTAAAACCGGCATAATCAGCAGATTGATATGGCTGATAAATATAATATTTGCCGTTTTACTGCTTGGCTCATACCTTTCCGCTTATGTGAACCCCGGCATTATCACTGTTTTTGCCTTCCTGGGACTTGCATATCCTGCTCTCCTCCTTATAAACCTCTTGTTCTTTCTTTACTGGCTGATCAGAGGAAAAAGGAAGTTATTGTTGTCGCTGGTCGTGGTACTCATTGGATACCAGGCTTTTATCAGACATGTACAGATACTGCCCGGCAGGGAGGCCCCGGAAACAGGAGTAATGAAAATGCTCAGCTATAATGTGCAGAACATGGTTCATAGCAATATCGGTATTGAGCATGCAGAAATAAGAAAGGGAATCTTTTCCTTCATAGGTTCCCAACAGGCAGATATCGCATGCATACAGGAATTCTCAGCACAAGGTCGTGACTTTGAGGGTGTTTTTGAAGAAATGAAAGATCTTACACATTACACCTATTACTATTATGAAAATTACAACCCTAAAAAGACTAACCGGATCGACGCCCTGGTGATCCTGAGCAATTATCCTGCAGCAGCAACAAATACACTTTCCATACCCGGTGCTTATCATCACTTTGGTATTTATGCAGACCTGATCAACGATGAGGACACCTTCAGGATCTACAACCTTCACCTTGCATCTATCAAGTTGCAGCACGAAGATTATCAATTTGTAGAGGATGTCAGTAAGGGGCAAACAGAAAAAGGGGCTTTTAGGGAAGGATCAAAAAGTATATTGAGGAAGTTGCATTCAGGCTTTAAGAATAGGGAAAAGCAAACGGAAGTGGTTGTCAGGAGCATTTCAGAATGCCCATATCCGATAATTGTTTGCGGTGATTTCAATGATACTCCCCTATCCTTTGCCTACCATAAGATATCGGCGGGACTGGAAGACTCATTCGTGAATGCCGGATATGGAATGGGAAATACATTTTCCGGGAATCTTCCACCAATCCGCATCGATTTCATACTTCACTCTTCTGTTTTTCAATCCTATGAACTCAGGGTGCCCAAGATCACATTATCCGACCATTATCCTGTAACAGTTTTTTTGGGGAGGGAATAATGGCCTCCTTTTCCTATTTTTGCACAAAGTCCGGAAAATGAAGCTAAAGCTTATCTCAGATTTCAAGCCAACCGGT
>QMPN01000372.1 GCA_003648575.1 Bacteroidota bacterium | reverse complement strand
GGCGAACCCTGTTCCATATCGTCCAGGCGATTCAGGATTTCATCCGCACGTTCTCGGGCCTCCGCCGGGGTCAGTGCTTCATTACTACCCTGCTGATTGACGATCTGACTGCCTTCATGCCCGAGGGCCTCACCCATCTTGTCGAACGCTCGCCAGTCTTCAGCGGATAGATTGCCGTTCTTCACCGCATCCTGCAGGCCGGGGCTAAACCCATTCTCCTCCATCACTCGCAGGATCCGGCTGGACCGTGGCCCCCAGGCTACGCCCATTTCAACCTGCAGCTGCTTGATGCCATCCACTCGTTCGTTATTAGCCTCCACGGCCCGCTGGTGGCCCGGGGCTATCACGTCCTGCAGGAATCCCGAGAACTGTTCCTTGGTCATGTTGTTCTTGAAAGCTGCTGCCCGGTACTCACCCAACAACTCATCGGTGAGCATCCCTTCTGGCACTCCCTCCGGGGCCTGGTAGTCAGTCGCCTCCTTCGGCTTGCCCAGGGTGCTGAACATCTTTGACCGCGCCTCTGGCGTATCAAGGTCCGACTTACGCATCAGCTCGGGGGCCCTACGCTCCACTTTTTCGTAAAATGCGTCCCAATCCTTCTGCCCTGCCTCCTCGCTGGGCACCCGGATGCTATTGCCCAGGAACTGCTGCTGATCGACAAACTGCTTGGCTAGGCTGCTGACATCGCTGACATCTTTCAGCGAGGTGGCTTCCCGGATATCTTCAGGTAAACTCGCTCGCCAATCTCCCCCAGTGTCGCCGCCGGCACCAGAATCAGTATTACCACCGCCGCCGTTATCAATGTCGCCAGTGCCGCCAGGATCACCGCCGGCACCGCTGCCAGCCCCATCGCCAGGGTTTTCATCTTCATACCTGTAGCTCAATTTCATCGTCAAATGACTCCTCTGTATCGCACAACCTCTTTATCTCCAGCATCACTGATCGCTGACCGTCCCTGAATGCGGTGCTGAAGGGATCACCCGGCATGTGCGCTACCCGGTGATCAAATAGTTCAGCAAGGATATGCAGCAGATCCTGCCCGCCATCGGATCGAAGCGCGATGCGGGCCCGGCTCATGCGGCCCCGCTGATCTCTACGGCGTTCTTTGACGGTACTCACTGCTGCCCGCCTTGTGCAACTCCACCGATAGACGCTATGCCACTCCCGGCATCCTTGAGTGTCGCGGCGCCCTGCGCCATAGTGGCTTGCTGCTGGGCCTGCTCTGCCGCCTGCTTGTCCGCCTCGACCGCTTTATCAACATCTTCCTTACCATTCAGTGCTTTAGCTGGGACACCACGGACACCAGCATACTCGCGCATCGCAGCAACTGGGTCAGGCAAGTGCCTAACGTCAGGGAATATCTCGGCCATCTGCGCTGTCACATTCATGAAGTCCAGAATAGCCATCGCATCGCTGTCTTTCTGCGCCATCGGCATGGGTCCGGTGTACTCAATGTCCAGCTGGGCACCGGCTTCGGATACCACCGGCGGGATCTCAGGCAGTAGGCCTTCTCGATACAGGATATTGAATGTCCGGCTGATCACTGGGTCTAGCAGATCGGATTGAATGCGTCCCAGGGTAGGACCAAGAAGCCGCTGCATAAGCTGGCGCCTGGCGTTGACCTCGGTCGCCGTCATCTGCGGCGATTCTTTCAAATCAAGCTGATCCTGAAAAAACGACTCCCGAATAAACTTCTGCAGTGCGGCAATGGTGTTCTCTGCCCAGTCCAGACGTGGGACGTCATGGATAGGTTTGATCTGCCCGGTCTCCCGGACCATTGTCACGCCACCACGGCTGCGGTCCAGGTCGGTGAATAGGCCGGCCTCTGCCGCCTCCAGCGGCGGGTCTACCATCTTGGCTAGAGCCTCAAGGCTGGACTCACGAATCTCGTTGGCCGTCATGATCATGCTCATGCAATCAGTGCCAGGTGCATGACCCCACTTCGACCCGCTGGTCTTCCTGAAGCGGGTAATGTAGGCCGGCATCTCGTAATATCCGCCCTCCTCTCCAAGCATCTCCTTGGCCGATGCCAGGATATACTTAAACCCAAAAGGCCTGGCAGAGGGTGCCAACTGCTTACTGGTGTCCGCGTCTTTGCGCTCTTTCCTGGGATAGATGCAGAAAATAACCGCATGCCTGTTGGTAGCTGACTCCGGCTTATCCAGGTCATCAGTGATCTGCTGCGGCAAGTCTTCTTCCCCGAACTTGTCAACGATCTGCACCGCAGTCCACAGCAGCTTGCGGTAAATCCGGTAGATCCCGCCGACTGAGTCCTCTTCAAAGAATAGCTCTTTGATCGGCACTGACTGAAAGATCAGCTTCTTCTCGTCATCGTCCATTTCTTCAACGAGCGCCGCCGTTCCCATAGTGGTCAAATCGGTGTAATGCTCTGCGATCTCCAGCGAGAAGTTGCTCTCCTGCAACGCCTGCCATACGGATTTGCCGCACTCTTCCAGCCACTCAGTGGCAATCTTGTCTTCATTCAAGCCATCTAACTTGAATCGCAGATCAAACCACATGATCGAGGGAGATGTCAGGTTGCTATGGATGGCAGCTGCAAGGTTCTGCGCTGCAATTACCGCGGTGCTGTCATAAATGCTGCGGATTCGCCAGTCTACTTCATCCTCGCTGGACTCATTCGAGTAGAAGTCCCCGCGATACGGCGCAACAAAACGCTCTATATCATCCCACTGCTGGACAACTGAACTGGTACGCTCGCTATCCAGGGCCTCTTGGCGCTTTACGATTTGTTCTGGGGTCATAGCTTCTCACCATTTCGAGTTAAAGGCTTGATGCTCTTCTCACTGAACACCACGTAATTGCTTGTCCTTGGCCCTGATTTGACCGACCGGCTGCCCTGGTCAAGGTATTTGATGCCGGGAATACCCATGCGGCGCAGGAATGCAGATGCGCCCTCTTTCGATCCAGATGCCTCAACGAGATCATCGTAGAACTCGGCCCCCGATAGGCCAGTGTTAAACGGCTCATCGTATACCCGATTCCAGGCCCGCTTGATCTTATCCAGGGTCTCGCCAGACTGGTCTTTCAGTTCTTTATCCCAATCAAGCATCTTGTCTATCGTGGTGTCTGGTAGGTCTAGTTCGTAGAGGTGGCCTTTGTCCACATTAGTCACCTCTAATTGATCCCCGTACTTATCGAGAAATGAGCGCTCTTGCAGAACGGCCTGCTCTTTCAGCCGAGTGGGCAACCCGTCTATTTGCGCCTTTGCCTCCTTAACTCCACCGACATTCTGTACTCGCTGGATTGCACTCCGCACAGAATACCCTGGAACACCAATGTCTTCCGCAACCCTTTGTAAATCGAGACTATGGGTAACATCTGCACCCTTTGAAAGGGCCTCCCGATATATATTGGCGGTATCTCTCGCCCCTGCAGTGTAAAACCCGTGCCCGTACATTGATGCGCCCTCACCAGACCCAACCTGCCCCAGGTCCACCTGACTCCATTTGTGCGGTGAGCCATGAAACACTGTGGCGCCGATACCCGCCACCTTGCCCATCGGGTTGACCATATCGAATACCTGATCCATCACCCCAGGCTTCGCACCGACTGGCTTGCGCTCGCCCGCCATGTAGCCCGCAACTGGGGCCGATGGGAATAACTCTGTCTTACCCTGAGCGAAATCCCAAACATCACCCATGTTCTTGACCACATTCTGAACAATCGGGTTACGCTTTATTGGGTCAAGCATGCTCACAACAGGCGGCATTGATCCGTTGGCTTTTAACAGTGACTCGCCTAGTCCCATGGTTATCTCCTGGCCCGTAGGCC
>QMPN01000371.1 GCA_003648575.1 Bacteroidota bacterium | reverse complement strand
TTCAGGTAGGGGAATTTCAGGTAACTCCAGGGCTCCACCCGTTCACTTATATATTCCATGTATTCATTCGCTGCGTATTTACAATGCTCGCTGCCATCCTGGTCAACAACCCTCACCTTGCCTTCATAGAAATTCACATGGTTATTATCATCCACCAGCCCCATTGAATACAAGTTCAGGGAATATGGGCCATTTAGGATAAGATCCACGTATTTTTCATTGGCCAGCACCACATCATCAAAGATCTTCAGTGAGAACTTTGCAAATTCGATAAATCCTTCGGCTTTTTTTCTGATATCATCACGCTGCTCTGTGGTCAGGCCTTTTCTGACCCCTCCCGGTATATTCATTACCACGTGGGTCTGGTGGCCTCCGAGCAGGGCCTGTATTTCCTGTGCGATCCTTCTTTGTTTGATCACTTCGGTACCGACTTCCAGTCCAACCTTATTAATTACTCCCAGTATATTCCTCTCCCCGGGGTCGGCATCCGGACCAACAATAAAGTCGGGAGCAGCGAGTGCATAAAAATGAGCGATATGGCTATGCACAAAATGCGCCATATAGAATAATTCGCGCAATTTCAGTGCCGTGGGTGGCGTTGTAACCCCGAACACCTCATCGGTTGCCTTTCCTGCTGCCATATGGTGGCATCCCGGGCATACCCCACAGATCTTGGTCACGATCTGGGATAATTCTTCAACGGGCCTTCCTTCCACAAACTTTTCAAATCCGCGGAGTTCCGGCACCTGGAAATATACATTGTCCACGGCCCCTTCCCTATCAAGGAAGATCTCTATTTTACCGTGTCCTTCAAGGCGTGTGATCGGGTCGATGGTAATTCGATGTTTCATGATAAAAATAATTAGTTTTTTCGCAAATTATTAATCCGCTTCCACAGCCTCCGGAATCAGTTTCCTCCGAAGAATAGAGGATGGCAGGCTGAACCTGTAGAATGTGCCGGCAATATCATCAATTGATTGCACGATCCCGGCAATCTCTTCTTCATCGTTGGAATCGATCATAGTTGCAATGGCCGACATCATTTTCGCCCCGGGGTCGCTTATATCCGGTGGTGGCCCGTAGCATCCACGGCAGGGAGCATTCCCTTCAATGCAGCGTACACCACAGCCTCCCCTGGTCGCCGGCCCCATGCATATCACACCCTGTTCAAGAAAACATGTTTCCCCGTCATCTTCAATTTCCCATGGCCTGAAGAATTGCTTCACCTTTTTGTTGTCGGTCTTTTTACGCTTGCATTCATCACACTGGCTTTTTTCAAGAGCACCGATAACACTCTCTTTCGACGGCAGTTCAGCACCCGAGGCAATGGCCTGAAAAACTTCAAGCAGACGCTCACTCTGGGGCGGGCATCCGGGAATAAAATAGTCGACGCATGCTACACTTTTCAAGGGCAGCACATCATTATAGAATGCAGGGATATCAAGCTCGCCTTCCGGAGCATCATATTTGGGCTGAGGAGTTATCCCTTCAGGGTTTTCCGTTGATTCACTCTTGAAGTACACCCTGTCGAAGATGGATTTCCGGTCGAAAAAGTTTGCCAGGCCCGGAATCCCACCCATATGAGCACAGGATCCATAAGCTACCATTATCTTTGACTTTTGCCTTAACAACACTGCCATGAGTTCATTTTCGCTATTCCTGATAGCACCATTAAACAAGCACACATCAATATATCCATCAGGCATTTTCTCGACATCACTATACTTAAAATCCAGGGCCAGGGGCCAGAAGACCAGGTCTGCTGCCGCTACGATATCAAGAAGTTTTTCATGCACATCCAGCACGGAGACACAACATCCGCCACAGGCGGCTCCCCAGTAGACGGCCATTTTTAGTTTTTCTTTATTCTCATTTTCCATAATGATAATGGTTTACTATGATACATTTTCCATTACTGTTCGTACACGACAGGGACCAAGCGCTTCCATCTGCTCTGTCATTTCATCTGCCAGTTCAGCAAATTGCTTCCCTTCGCTGGCGCTGATCCATTCAAGCCGGATACGTTTTTCATCGATACCCATCTGCCCCAGGTATTTCTTAATAAATTCGTACCTGCGGAGGCATTTGTAGTTACCCTCATGGTAGTGGCAGTCGCCCGGATGGCAACCACAGATAAGGACCCCGTCGGCACCTTCACGAAATGATTTGAGTACAAAAGTGGGATCTACGCGTCCGGAGCACATCACCCTGATGATCCGGATGTTATGTGCATATTTCATCCGGGATGTCCCGGCAAGGTCGGCACCTGTATATGAGCACCAGTTGCACAGGAATGCTACGATCTTAGGTTCAAATTTTGCCATATTATGCTTCCTCCATGATTTTTTCGGTTGCTTTTATTTTGCCTTCATTCAGCATGCCCTCTATCTGGGAGAGTATTTGCCTGTCGGTGTAATGCCTGCTTCTGATCGCACCGGTCGGACATGCAGAGCTACAGGTTCCACATCCCTTGCAGAGCACTTCATTTACCACTGATACATTTTTCTCCTCATCGAATGTGATGGCAGTGTATGGGCAAACACTGATGCAGGTCTGACAGCCACAGCATATTTCTTCATTTACAACCGCCGTGGTAACTTCAACGGCAACAGTGCCCCTGCATATTCCGGCCAGCACCCTTGCCGATGCCGCCCAGGCCTGAGATATTGACTCGGGAATATCCTTTGGACCCTGGCAAGCGCCAACGATGAAAACGCCGTCGGTAGTAGTTCCCACAGGATCCAGCTTGGGATGTTTTTCAATGTAAAAATGATTCCCGCACATGCTGATCCCGACTGCATGCCCGATTTCTTTGGCACCTTCCCTTGATTCCATTGCAGTCATAAGGATGACAAGATCGGCAGGCACTTCTATCTTCTCGCCTGACAATTGCTCTTTCATATTGATCACCATCCTGCAGGAATCATCCTTCCCGGCTTCGGATATTACGGGCAGATCAACCTTCGGATCAAACATCAGGAACAGGATATCCCGCTCTGAAGTTTTCGTATATAGCTCTTCACAGCCCTTACTGAAGGCCCGCATATCGGCATACAGGTCGTAGATCCCCGCGGCAGGTAATGTGGAGCGGAGCTGATTTGCATATTTTAAAGCTGTTGCACAACATGTGCGCGAGCAATATTCATGGTAATCGTCATTTCTACTGCCGACACAATGTATTATAGCCACATGTTCCGGCGTTTTACCATCCGAGCAGGTGATGCTACCTGTTTTAAGCATCTGCTCAAATTCTGATGAAGTGATCACATCCTTAAATTTCCCGTAACCATAATTCTGCATCGGTGTGGGGTCATATGCCTGAAGGCCGGTGGCAACTATGATATGACCGAATTTCAAGGCTTCGCTTTTCCCGTTCAACTTCAGGTCAGTTTCAAAATTTCCAACATAGCCATGTATTTCCTCTATTGTACTTTCGGTGAACACTTTTATCTTCTTGTGTTCTTTTACCTTCCTGATCATTGGTTCGAGAAAGGAAGACACCGAGTTCAGGTACGGAAAACTCAGGTCCAGGCCAATCGCATGTCCTCCCAGTTCCGGGTTTTTCTCAACAAGGTAAACCTGTTTGTCAGCATCGGCAATTCTGATAGCTGCCGACATGCCGGCCACGCCTCCACCGATTATCAGTGTCGCAGGATCAATATCAACGGAAAGTTTATCGAGTGGCTCGTGGAAATTAACCCGTTTCAGGGCAGCACGCACAAGATCACCTGCTTTTATGGTAGCATCTTCCCGGTCGGTATGAACCCATGACACATGCTCGCGAATATTTGCCATT
>QMPN01000370.1 GCA_003648575.1 Bacteroidota bacterium | reverse complement strand
GCCAGTCCAGCGCTCGAGCGTGGAATCCGGGAAATCCGATGTAGCGAGGTCGTCCAGGAGCACGATGTCGGTGCCGGGATCCAACCCCATCGTGAATGCAAGCCCCGCAATTGCCAGCTGCGCGCCATGCTCCGCTGCGTTCTTCCGAAGCTGCACTTCGGACAGCTGGACCCTGGCTCGCATGACGTCGCTCTTGAGGACCATCCCCTCTTCGAACAACGCCTCGAGGTCAGCCACATGGCTCCCAACCTGCTCAACCGCTCGCTCCATGACGTCAACGGCGGCTCGTGCCGCGACAGAGCCGACGTAGGCCTGAGTAACGTCGAACCGCGTCTGATCCTCCACCCTCTCGCCCCGAAGTTCCGTCGCGCGGAGGCCATGTCTAGCTGCTCCGTACGCGTTCAGAATGGCGCCACCCGTGAACAGCGGTTGCTGGACAGACAGTCCGATTGAGTAGATGTCATCATCTCCGACATAGATCTTGTCCGCCCCGCTTCCCTGCAACCCCTCAAGTGTGGAGGGGTCAAGATAACCTTGTTCCACGAGGTACTCGAACGGCGCCATGAGGGGCTCGAACATGCTCCCGAACCCGGACGCGTCCATGTACGGGATCTCGTCCAACTTCGTGTAGGAGGCATTCCCCCTCACGCTCGGCAGGAACGCCGCCCGAGCCTGTGCCAGGCGAGCTCGCGCCGCCTCTTCCTGCGCATCCGCCACTGCAATGGACCTGCTCTCGGTGAGAGCGATGGCGATGGCCTCATCAAGTGAGACCGAGAGCGGGACTCCAGACGAGGAGCGGTGCGACGGCGCCGCGGCGCTCTCCTCGGCCAATGCCGGGCCGGCACCGACCGCCGCGGCAGCCGCCGCGGCGACAACGAGCGCGCGCAATAGAGCGGTCCCGCGCACCCCGCCCGTCACGGATGTCATTCTCATACCGACTCCCTTCGTGGTCGCATTCCGTCCATCATGAGATCGAGCAGGCAGTCAACGATTTCGTCACGGCTCGCGAGCCGCATGTCCATCGCGACATTCATGAAGACGCCCTTAAGAGCGTAGACGAGGGTCAGCGCTGCCAAGTCCGGGGCCTCCACCGCGATTTCCCCGCCTGCAACGCCCTCCGCAAGGATCTTCTGAAACTCATCCTGAAGCTGTCTCATCATCTTCTGAACATGCTCCGTCCACGCTGGCGTGAAGTCCATCAACGCTCTCTGCGTTATCCTGTGTACATTCACCTTGTGCCTGATCATATCTGCGTAGGTCATTATGGCAGCGCGGAGTTTCCCTCGCGTCGTTTCCTGCTCCGCGACCGAGAGCCTCACCGCCTCGAGCATGTCCTCAGCCTCTCGTTCTACGACCGCCCGGAAGATCTCATCCTTGTTCGAGAAGTACCTGTAGAGCGTTGACCGCGCCACATGTGCCTCGCGCCGGATGTCTTCCATCGTCGTCTTCCGCAACCCGTATTGGCCGAACACAAACGCTGCCACCATCAGGATCTCGTTCCACTTACCGTCGTCGTGCTCCGGATAACGCGCTTCATCTGACACGGACATAGCCTCCTACAGCGCCCGGCCACGCTGTGGTTAGACCGCCCCGGTTTCACCGGAGCCCCTATCATCTGGGGCCGGCCACGGTTCAGGTTGGTCTGCTTGGCAAACAGATCGGGAGGTAACCCCTTGGGGAGCTGGTCTTCCTCTTTCAAAGGCGCACTGATCGACGCCTTGTTGGACGCTCAAAGGACGTACAGATCACAGATCTTGCGGAAGTGGTGACCGTAGACAGCAAGTGTGACCGCCGTCGGCACCAACTTGGGATAGCGGAAGAATGTCCACGTGAGCAACCTCCAGAAGTGGATTCGGTGCCTTCCGAGGACACCAAGACGAAAGATGGCACGAATGAAGGCCCGCACGTACTCGAACTTCAGCGGTGCCTGGATCTTGGGCAACTTGTACTCACGCAGGAAGGTTCTCACACGCTTGTAGTACGGCGCAGCAGAGTAGATGTGCCCCAGCAACTCCTGGTATCCCTTCCGCAAGGTGTCGATGTTCATTGCAGGGATGATGTTGGTCGTGCCATCCATGTTATCCCCGGACATCTGCTCGGACAAGCGATCCGCCTGCTTGAGACGCTTGTAGAGCCTGGTGCCGGGAGGCGCTTGGAGGAGACCGACCATTGCCGTCACGATTCCGCTCTTCTGAATGAAATCCACTTGCCGCTGGAAGATCGATGGTGTGTCATGATCGAAGCCGACGATGAAGCCTCCCTGGACCTGCATGCCGGCTCGCTGGATGCGCTTCACATCCTGTACGAGGTCACGCCCCATGTTCTGCTTCTTGCCACACTCGGCCAGACTCTGTTCATCGGGAGTCTCAATCCCGATGAAGACAGAACCGAATCCCGCCTCGACCATCGTACGCATCAGTTGCTCGTCGTCAACCATATTGAGGGACACCTGAGCACTGAACGGGATGCCAATCTTGTCCCTCCTCCATTCGATCAGAGCGGGCAGCAGCTCCTCTTTGAAGCACCTCTGGTTGCCTACTAGATTGTCATCCACAAAGAAGACGCTCGCACGCCACCCCAGATCGTAGAGAGCATCGAGCTCCGCAAGAACTTGTTCGACGGTCTTTACGCGCGACCGGCGGCCAAACAGCGTGGTCACGTTGCAGAAGTCGCAGTCGTAGGGACACCCCCTGGAGAACTGGATACCCATCGTCGTGTATCGACCAAGATCGACCAACGACCACAGAGGAGTAGGCGTCTTCCGGATGTCGGCAAACTCGGATGTGGCGTAGACAGGTTTCGCACATCCCCGTTGTAGATCCTCTACGAAGGCCGGCAAGGTAACTTCTGCTTCATTCAGCACAAAATGGTCAACTGCCTCGAAGTCCTCATGCTCGATCGTGAACAGCGGCCCTCCGGCGACAACCTTGATGCCCGCCTCCTTGCATTGCGCGATGACGCTATGCGCTGACTCCCTCTGAACGGTCATGCCGCTGACGAACGCGCAGTCCGCCCACGCCAGATCTCGCCTGCTGAGCCTCGTGACGTTGACGTCAACCAGCCGCTTTGACCACTCGTGCGGTAGCATCGCCGCTACCGTGAGCAGGCCCAGCGGTGGCAAGGATGCCTTCTTCCCTATGAACTCAAGTGCGTACTTGAAGCTCCAGAATGTTTCCGGGAACTCAGGGTAGACCAGAAGAACATTCACCGGACCCTCCCTCTCTCCGCATTCTCCGAACTTCACCTGGGACCGCATACCGAATCCGCCGCCTGACAGACGGCCCCCGCGTAAATCCCGGCCCGCGGTTTCCACGCACCGGGCTCTTCGGTGGTCCTCGCTTCCACGATCAGCTGAGGCCCGGCAGCATCAGTTGCGTGCTCCGGCGCTCCGTGATCCGGGGCCGTGCCGCCGAGAAGCCCCGGGCCAGCGCCCGGTACCCCGACCAGTTGTAGTTCCAATGCTGACTCCGGCAGTACGGAGGCTCAGCCTCACAAGACGGAGCGATACACTTCGGTCATTTGTATGTCGATTATCCAATCTGTACTCCCAGCAGACTCTTGTCAAGACGATACTTCCTGCGGGCCCGAGGCTCCCAAGTTGCCCACTTGCCGGTCTGCCGCAATGCTCCGATCCGGCGCCGGCGTCGTTCCGGCGTGCTGCTGCTACCTGCGGCGGACACACCGCGCCGCGGTGATGTCGGTAGTCATGTGCAGGTTCATCTGCGCGTATCGTCGGCATCTTCGACGGCCTCTTGCGCTCCGGCAGCAGCCTCGCTAGATTGGTTTGTTGCTTACT